>CALVET010000018.1 GCA_944326675.1 Candidatus Gastranaerophilales bacterium | reverse complement strand
CGATATTGAACTTTTGTTTAAAGAAAATTATTTGAATATTGATGAAATCATTGAGACGGCTAAAAATCTTCAATATGCAAGGTTAACTAAAAATTTTATATCTAAAAATACCCTTGATATTAATCTTTTGGAAACAGTTAAAAATCTTTATATTAATAAAGAATTGGAAGATGAAATATTTTCAACCTTTGATAGCGAACTAAACGTTAAAGATTCAGCATCTGATACTCTAAAATCACTTAGAAATTCTTATAAAGATAATAAAGACAACTTAAAAAACGCTATAAGTGCACTTTTACAAAATCCGTCATTTGTTGATAATCTTCAAGATACTGTTGTTTCAACAAGAGAAGGAAGACCCGTATTTCAGGTAAAAGCCAGCTGTAAAAATAAAGTATCAGGAATTGTCCATGATATTTCATCAACAAATTTGACCTATTTCATTGAACCATCTAATTTGGTGCCTTTATCAAATAAACTAAGGCAAATTGAAATAGAAATTGAAGCTGAAATTGATAGAATACTTTCTATTTTAAGCGCTAAACTTAAAGAAATTAAAAATGAGCTTATTTTAAATCAAAAAATCTTAACTCGTCTTGATGTTGTTTTTGCAAAAGCAAAATATTCAATTTTTCTAAAAGCACAAGCAGCTGAAATTACTGATGAAAAAATAATTGATATTCAAAAAATGCGACATCCTTTGCTTGTTGAAGTTAAAGGGGAAGTTGTTGAAAACGATTTTATCTTGGGTAAGGATTACAATTGTCTTTTAATTACAGGCTCTAATACAGGTGGTAAAACAGTTGCTCTTAAAACAGCAGGACTGTTGGTGTTAATGACAAAAGCTGGGCTTCATATTCCTTCAATCGGGGCAAAGATTTATCCTTATCAATCTATTTTTTGCGATATATCAAAAGAACAAAGTCTGGAGCAGGGTTTTTCAACTTTTTCCGCTCATATTAAAAATATAGCTGAAATTTTAGATTTAATTAATGATAAATCATTAGTTTTATTGGATGAACTTGGTTCAGGAACTGACCCAAACGAAGGTGCGGCTTTGGCGTATGGGATATTGGAATTTATTAAAAAGAAAAATGCTGCTTCAATAATCACAACTCATCTTGGGGAATTAAAAACTCTAAAATATAAAGATCCTTATTTTGAAAATGCAACGGTATTGTTTGATATAGCAACCTTGAAACCTAAATATAATTTAATTATAGGTATTTCAGGAACATCAAACGCTATAGATATTTCTCAAGAGCTTGGTTTAAATCCTGAAATCATAAAGCATGCGAGAGAAAATTTAATTTCAAGCGGTTCTGAGGCTTCTAAAATGTTTCTTGAAATTGAAAAAACAAATCAAAGTTTGATTGAAAAAGAAAAAGAAGCTCAAAAAAATCTGGATGAAGCACAAAAACAAAATGCCGAGTATAGTGAGAAATTAAAAGAATTAAAACAAGACAAGAAAAAATCACTTGATAATTTTAAAAAGAAATTTCAAAATCAACTGGAAGGCGCAAGAGATGAAATCAAACAAGCGGTTGATGAAATCAGAAAAGAAAAATCTATTAAAGTTGCAATGCGTTCGTATAACCGCTTAAATTCCATTGAGCAAAAAATAAGAGAACAATTTTCTTCTGCTGATGACGATTTAGCTCAAAAATTCATTCCGCTTGATTTGAATAATCTTAAAATCGGTCAAAATGTTTTAATAAAAAAGCTTGAGCAAGTTGTTATTTTGGATAGTCTGCCGGATAAAAAAGGTAATGTTATAGTTAGAATAGGAAATATTAAATCTAAAATCCATGTTTCCAAATTAGCTAAAACAGATAAAAAAGTTGCACCCCACTTAAAGAAAGTTCAAGTAACTTTTGATAATACCGATAATCTTTTATCTCGTCTTGACCTCAGAGGTATGAGGGTTTTAGAAGCTATTGAATATCTGGATGAAAAACTGGATAAAGCAAGTTTGAGAGGATTAAACCAAATTAGTGTTATCCATGGTTATGGAACAGGAGCGCTAAAACAAGCCGTTCAAGATTATCTTAAAAATTCTCCTTATGTGGCTAAATTTCGCTATGGAGATGAAACAGAGGGCAGAGACGGCGTTGTAATTGTTGATTTATTATGATAGAAGAAATTAAAAAAGAACTTTTTAAAAATAAGGATGAAAAGTATCAAAAATTTTCATCATCTTTATTGCCAAATATTGAAAATGTTTTGGGGGTTCGATTTCCGATTTTAAAAAAAATTGCAAAAAAAATTGCAAAAAATGACTACGAGTTATTTTTTAGAGAAAATGATGATGAATTTTTAGAATTAACTTTGCTTGAGGCAATGGTTTTAGGGCTTATTGATAAAGATTTTAATTATATTAAAAATCATCTTAAATTTTTTATTAAAAAAATACATTGCTGGTCAGTGTGTGATACATTGTGTTCTAATTTAAAAATAGTTAAAGAACACAAAAATGAAACAAAAGAATTTATTGAAAAATATTTTAATTCAAAAAATGAATATGAAATTAGGTTTTGTTATGTAATTTTATTAAATTATTTTATTGAAAGCGATTTTGATTATGTAATTGAAAAAATTGAATTTTTTAATAATGAATTATATTACGCTAAAATGGCAGCTGCTTGGTGTTTATCATATTGTTTTATGTATGATTTTAATAAAACTCTTAAAGTAATTAAAAATAAAAAAATACATCCTTGGGTTTTAAAAAAAGGAATTTTAAAAGCAAGAGAGTCTTTTAGATTATCAAAAGAGCAAAAAGAAATTTTAAAAATAATAAGCCTTTAATTGATTGCAAAAACCTTAAAAATTTGCTAGACTAAGTCATTATGTGGGAATTATTTTTAAGTATCGCAATAGTATTTGTGTTGTTGGAAATATTTGTTCCAAGCTTGTTTTTTATTAATTTTGCGCTTAGCGGTGTTGCATGTGCAATTATTTCTTTGTTTACAAAAAGTATTCCGTTTTTAACAATTTCTTTTGTTTTATTCGGGTTTATATTTTTGTTTACAATAAGACCTGTGTTTTTAAGGTTGAAAGCTCAAAACACTCAAAAAACAGGTATGGAAGAAAAATACATAGGTCAAGTTGCAACTGCAATTGAAGATATTGATAACAATAAAGGCGCAATTGGAATTTATGATGAAAGATGGGAGGCAAGATGCGCTCAGCCTGTTCAAAAAGGTGAAAAAGTTACAATAAAAAGCGCGCAAGGCTTAGTATTTTACGTTGAAAAAAATAATTAAAAGTTTATTTAGGAGAATAAAATGTCTATTTTTTTAGTTTTATTGTTGGTGCTTGCTATATTAATAATAGTTAAGGGTGTTGTAATCGTCCAGCAGGCAGAAGTTGTAATTATTGAAAATCTGGGAAAGTATTCAAGAACACTTGAATCAGGCTTGAATTTTATTGTGCCGATTATTGAAGCGCCTCGAGGAATTGCTTGGAAAGTTACTCAAAAAGGAATAGACGGTCAAACATATTCATACATTAAAGAAAGAACAAAAATCGATTTAAGAGAGTCTGTTTATGATTTTCCAAGACAAACGGTTATTACGAAAGACAATGTTTCAATTAGCATTAATGCTCTTTTATATTTTCAAATAGTGGATGCTAAAAGTGCAGTTTATGAAATTCAAAATCTTCCTGAAGCAATTGAAAAATTAACCCAAACTACCTTGAGAAATCTTGTCGGACAACTGGATTTAGATGAAACTCTTGTTTCAAGAGATAAAATTAATAATGAATTGAGAGCAATTTTAGATGAAGCAACAAATAAATGGGGTGTAAAGGTTAATAGAGTAGAATTACAGGATATAATTCCTCCTGTTGATATTCAATCAGCAATGGAAAAACAAATGAAAGCAGAACGTGACAGACGTGCTGCAATATTAGAAGCTGAAGGGCTTAAAAAATCTGCAATTTTAAAGGCTGAAGGTGAAAAAGAAGCTGCAATTAATCAAGCTGAAGGTACAAAGCAAGCTGAAATTTTAAAAGCGGAAGGTTATGCTCAAGCACGCTTAATTGAAGCAGATGCAGAAAAAGAAGCAATTAAAAGAATTACAGAAGCATTTAATAATCAAGGTCAACCGGATAAATGTTTAATTGCTATGAAATATCTTGAATCTTTGCAAGATATAACCAAAGGTCAAAATAATAAAATTGTGTATATGCCTTATGAAGCAACAGGAATTTTATCTTCTATTGACGGCATAAAAGAAATGTTAACTAAGAATTAATTAAGGGTTTTTATTAAAAAAAGAGGTAATCAATTGATTACCTCTTTTAATATGCTTTATTAATCTATTTTGTCATTGCATTTTGAACTGCAACAGCTACAGCAACAGTAGCACCAACCATTGGGTTGTTACCCATACCGATTACGCCCATCATTTCAACGTGAGCAGGAACTGAAGATGAACCTGCAAATTGAGCGTCGCCGTGCATTCTTCCCATAGTATCTGTCATACCGTATGAAGCAGGGCCGGCTGCAACGTTGTCAGGGTGAAGTGTTCTGCCTGTGCCGCCGCCTGAAGCAACTGAGAAATATTTTTTGCCGTTTTCCCAACACCATTTTTTATAAGTACCTGCAACAGGGTGTTGAAATCTTGTCGGGTTAGTTGAGTTACCTGTAATAGAAACATCAACACCTTCTTTTATCATAATTGCAACGCCTTCAGATACATCATCAGCGCCGTAGCATTTAACTTTTGCTCTTTCACCTTCAGAGAATGGTGTTTCTTTAACAACTTTTAATTCACCTGTTTTGTAATCAAAATCTGTTTCAACGTGTGTAAAGCCGTTAATTCTTGAGATGATATAAGCTGCATCTTTTCCAAGACCGTTCAAGATTACTCTTAAAGGTTCTTTTCTAACTTTATTAGCATTTCTTGCAATACCGATTGCACCTTCAGCAGCTGCAAATGATTCGTGACCTGCTAAGAAGCAGAAGCATTTTGTTTCTTCTCTTAAAAGCATAGCGCCTAAGTTACCATGACCTAAACCAACTTTTCTTGTGTCACCAACTGAACCGGGAACTGCAAATGCTTGTAAACCGATACCGATAGCTTCAGCAGCATCAGCAGCATTTGTTATGCCTTTTTTAATTGCAATAGCGCAGCCAAGAGTATAAGCCCAAGAAGCATTATCAAATGCGATTGGTTGGATGCCTTTAACGATTTCATCTACGTTTATTCCTTTTGATAGACAAAGTTCATTAGCTTCATCTAAGCTAGAAAAACCATATTCTTTAAGAACTTTATCAAGCGTTTCTTTACGTCTATCTTGTCCTTCAAATTTTGCCATATTATATTTTCCTTATATTTAAATTCTACTAAACTAAAACTATTGTTTTCTCGGGTCGATTTTCTTAACAGCTTCATTAAATCTGCCGTAAGTACCGATATTTTTTTCATAAGCTTCTTTAGCGTCAACGCCTGATTTAATAGCGTCCATAACTTTTCCAAGATTAACAAATTTGTAGCCTATTACTTCATCGTTTTTGTCTAAACCAAGTTCTAAAATATAACCTTCTGTTAATGAAAGATATCTTACGCCTTTTTGTTTAGTAGAGTGGATTGTACCAACCATTGAGCAAAGTCCTTTTCCTAAATCTTCAAGACCTGCACCAACAGGTAAACCATTTTCAGAAAAAGCAGTTTGTGTTCTACCGTAAACAATTTGTAAGAACAATTCTCTCATAGCAACGTTAATAGCGTCGCATACAAGGTCTGTATTTAGAGCTTCAAGAATTGTTTTACCGGGAAGAATTTCGCCTGCCATAGCAGCTGAGTGAGTCATACCTGAGCAGCCGATTGTTTCAACCAATGCTTCTTGAATAACACCGTTTTTAACATTCAATGTTAATTTACAAGTACCTTGTTGAGGAGCACAACATCCACAACCATGGGTTAAACCTGAAATGTCACTAATTTCTTTACATTTTGTCCATAAGCCTTCTTGCGGAATTGGAGCAGGAGAACCTTTAACTCCGCGAGCCACGCAACATTTTTCTTCAATTTCTGAAGTTACTTGAATACGATCCATTTGACCTCCTTTTATACTAAACAAAACTATTGTTTCTTAATATTATGACTATATTTTAATATAAACAAAATTTATTTGCTAATAAAAATATGATATAATCATTTCTAAAATAATAAGGAGAATTAAAATGAAAGACGAAACAAAATGCTTACATTCAGGCTATACACCCGAAAATGGCGGACCCGGGGTTATGCCTATATATCAAAGCACAACTTTTCGTTTTAATTCAACAGATGAAATAGCTGCTGTTTTTGATGACCCTACAAAGGCTCATATTTATTCTCGTTTTACTAATCCTACCGTTGATTGTGTTGAAAAAAAATTGGCTGATCTTGAACATGGAATTGCCGCAATGTGTACAACATCAGGACAAGCTGCAAGTTTATTGTCTGTTTTAAATCTTGCAAACAGCGGTGATAGAATTTTATCAACAAGCGCTATTTATGGTGGGACTGTTAATCTTTTTGCGGTAACTTTAAAAAAGTTCGGTATTGAAGTTGATTTTGTTGATGTTGACGCTTCTGAAAATGATATCGAGAACATGATTAAACCAAATACAAAAGCAATTTTTGGTGAAACATTGTCAAACCCCTCTTTACAAGTTTTAGATATTGAAAAATTTTCTAAAATTGCTCATAAAAATAATATTCCCTTAATTGTAGATAATACTTTTGCAACTCCGATATTATGCAAACCGATTGATTTTGGTGCTGATATTGTAATTCATTCAACAACTAAATACTTAGACGGTCATGCCCTACAAGTGGGCGGAGTTATTGTTGATTCTGGTAAATTCAACTATAACAGCGAAAAATTTAAAGATTTCTGCACTCCTGATGAGTCTTACCATGGGGTTATATATACAAAAGATTATTCAAATTGCCCTTATATTATAAAAGCAAGAATGCAATTGATGAGAGATATTGGTTGTTATCCGTCAGGAATGAGCGGATTTCTGTTAAATATAGGAATTGAAACACTTGCTCTTAGAATGGAAAGATATTGTCAAAACGGATTAAAATTGGCACAATTTTTTGAAAGTTCAGACAAAGTTGAAGATGTAAGCTATCCAAACTTAAAAAGTAATAAATATTATTCATTAGCGAAAAAATATCTTCCAAAAGGTACATCAGGTGTAATGAGCATAACAATAAAAGGTGGAAGGCAAAAAGCAATTGAATTTATGGATAAATTGAAACTTGCATCAAAAGAAGTCCATGTTGCAGATATCAGAACTTGTGTTTTGCATCCGGCTAGCGCTACTCATAGACAATTAACAGATGAACAGCTTGTAAATTGCGGTATAAATCCTGCAATGGTAAGGGTTAGCGCGGGTTTAGAAAATATTGAAGATATTATTGAAGATTTTAGGCAAGCGTTAAATTAATATATAAAATTAAATATCATTAGTTTTATTTTATCCAAATAAAACAGTGCTATTGCAGCGCTAATTATTAAAGCAGGACCGAAAGGAAGCAGTCTGAATGCAGTGCTTTTATTATCTTGCGTATTTTGTATTTTTTTGTTTTTTAAATCGTTAAGTATGATTTTTAAAGACCATAATAATAAAATGCAAATCGGAATAATGACTAAAAGATAGATTTTTGAATTATATAATGTTGAATTAAAGTTTAAAAATCCGACTATAAATAGCGATATAAAAACAAAAACATAAGATAAGCATAATTTCATATTTTTGTTTTTGAATTCTTCATAAGATAAAATCGGTAAACTTATTAGTGCTTGAATTAGTATGCTTAGCGGTAATATAATTAAGAGATTTTTAAAACCAAATATAGCCCCTAAACTAAGCGCAATAAGGCTATCTCCTTCACCAAAGGCTCTGTGTTTTAAAAACAACGTTCCTGAATATGCAAGCAATTCCATTATCAAAAAGCCTGATACTGCGCCAATTATGCTGCTTAAAATCGGTGTATATCCAAAATTAAATAAATTAAATAAAACACCGCAAATTGCTAAAATATAGGTGTGAATATCTATAATAACCGTTTGTAATATGTCTGTTGAAGCTATTGCTATAAATAGAGCTATGAATATCCATAAAAATAAGGTTTTTAGGGTTAAACCAAAATGAAAATATGTAAAAGTAAATAAAATTGCACATAAAAGTTCAATTAAAGGATATTGAATTGAGATGTGTTTTTTGCAAAATGCACATTTTCCTCTTAAAAAGATATAAGAGAATAAGGGGATATTCATATACCAGGTGAGTTGATTATTGCATTTTGGGCATTTTGAGCGGGAAAAAATGTAACTTTCTCCGCTAAGCCCTCTTAAAATAACTACGTTTAAAAAACTGCCGCAGCATAATCCTATCAAAATTACATAAAATACGATAAACCACTGTGGCAGCATATTTAAACTATTCATAATGTTTTAAGCCTTTTTTTGAAATTATTTCAAACAGCTTTTGAATTGCTTTTTTGATTTTTCTTGATACTTGCATTTGAGAAATGTTTAGTTTTTCGGATATTTCTCTTTGGTTTAACCCTTCGTAATAATTTAAAACGATAAGTTGCTGCTCAATAGGATCCAGCTTTTTGATTGCATCATCAAGAATCATTCTGTTTTCATAGCTGTTAAAGGCTTCTTTTTGACTTTCGTCTTCAATTTTTTCAACAAGCGAGATAGAATTATCGTCATTTCCTAAAATCTGGTCAATTGAAATTGTGGTTGTTCTTCTGTCCAGATTGTTGCATTCTTCAACTTTTGCTTGCGGTAATTGAAGGGCTTCGGCTATATCTTTATCAGTTGGAGTTCTTCCTAATTTTTCCGTTAATTCTAACGTCAGCTTGTGAACCCTGAAAGAAAGTTCTTTTATTTCTCTCGGTGCTCTTATGATTGTTGTTCTATCTCTTAAATAGTGTCTTATTTCACCGGTTATCAGATAAGTAGCGTATGATTTAAAATTCCTTGAAATGGTGGGGTTATATAAATCAATCGCTTTTATTAAGCCTAATGAGCCGACTTGAGTGATATCTTCCACAGGGTCGGTTGAACGTCTTGCCAATGAACGAGCAACTTTTTTAACTATGGGCATGCAAGCTAAAACCACAAGTTCTTTAAGACGTTTTTTGGTTTTTTCGTCTGTGGTGGTTCTGTATTCATCAAGCCAGTCATTGACTTCTTCTAAAGGTAGTGAATTTTCTTCTGCCATAATAATTACTTTTTATCGTTCCATGAATACATTTTTCTAAGTTCTTTGCCAACAGCTTCCAATGGGTGTTCGGCTTTTAGTTTTCTTGTTGTTTTGAAATGTATTTGATTTGTATTACATTCATTAATCCAGTTGCGAGCAAATGTGCCGTCTTGAATTTCAGATAAAACTTTTTTCATTTCTTGTTTTGTTTTATCTGTAATAATTCTTTTTCCGATTTCGTAATCTCCAAATTCTGCTGTATTTGAAATTGATTTTCTCATTGCTTCAAATCCGCCTTGATAAATCAAGTCAACAATTAATTTCATTTCATGGATACATTCAAAATATGCATTTTCAGGTGCATAACCTGCTTCGGTAAGTGTTTCAAAGCCTGCTTGCATTAAAGCGCAAACACCGCCGCAAAGAACAGCTTGTTCACCAAATAAATCCGTTTCTGTTTCAATTCTGAATGTTGTTTCGATAACACCTGCGCGAGCTCCGCCGATACCTGCCGCATAAGCTAAACCGTTTGCTAAAGCGTTTCCTGTTGCATCTTGTTGAATTGCAATTAAACAAGGAACACCTTTTCCTTCAACGTATTCGCTTCTAACGGTATGACCCGGACCTTTTGGTGCAATCATAATTACATCAACATCTTTAGGCGGTTCAATTAAATTAAAGTGGATATTGAAACCGTGTGCAAAAGCCAGAGTTTTACCTGCCGTTAAGTATGGTTTAATCTCTTCATTATATACTTTTGCTTGAATTTCGTCAGGCAGTAATATCATAATAATATCGGCAGCTTTGGCTGCGTCAGCTACACTCATAACCTCAAGCCCTGCTTTTTGAGCTACGGGAATAGATTTTGATCCTTCATATAAGCCTACAACTACTTTTACGCCTGATTCTTTAAGGTTTAGAGCATGAGCATGACCTTGTGAACCATAGCCCATAATTGCAACAGTTTTACCGTTTAATCTGTTTAAATCACAGTCTTGAGCGTAATATATTTTTACCATAATCTACTCCTTTTAAATCTATCTGATAAATATAAGTTTAATCTTATTGATTTAAAACGTCAATAAATTTAAATATCCATAGATTATTATATATAATAAAAAAAATCCGAAGCAAAGCCCCGGATTAATGCTATAAAAATCTGCATATGGAGGAAGGAGTGGAAAAGAGAACAACTTGTATTTAGTTAGTACCCGTATATAAAAAGTATATAACAAATATATATACTTTGTTAAATTTTGTAAAATTTACAAAAAAAGCCCTGCAAAAGCAGGGACACAGCAATCAGAAGAGTTGAGGATTTATTTTGATAATATACTTCTTTTTGAGTTAGAATTAATTAGATTTAGGTTTAATTTTGTGTAATCAAAATTGCTATAATAAAAATTTAAAATTAAATTAGGGGGCAATATGGTAAGAATTGACGGAAGAAAAAATAATGAGTTAAGAGAAATTAAATTTACAAAAAACTACACAAAAAATGCAAAAGGTTCCGTTTTGGTTGAATTTGGCGATACAAAAGTAATTGTTTGCGCTAATTTTGAAGATACTGTTCCAAAGTGGATGGATAAAGACTCTCAAATTGGCTGGTTGAGCGCAGAATATTCTCTTTTACCTTCAAGTACCACGCAAAGATGTCAAAGAGAAAGAACAAAAGTATCCGGAAGAACTCAAGAAATCCAAAGATTAATCGGACGTTCTTTGAGGGCTTGTCTTGATTTAGAAAAAATTAAAGGAAAAACTTTTATAATAGATGCGGACGTTATTCAGGCAGACGGCGGCACCAGAACTGCTTCAATTTGCGGGGCTTATGTTGCATTAAAAGATATGGTTCAAAAGCTGTTAAATGAAGGTATTGTTGACCAAAATCCCATAATTGAGCCTATTGGAGCAATTTCTGCAGGAATTGTTAATGATGAAGTAATGGTTGATTTGTGTTACGAAGAAGATTCGCACGCTCAAGTTGATTCTAATATTGTTTTAACTTCATCAGGTAAAATTATAGAATTTCAAACAACAGCAGAGGGTTTGCCTTTTGATAAAACCAAGATGGATGAAATTTTTAACCTGGCAAAATCCGCTATCGATGAAATAATTAAAAAATATTAAATAAAGCAATTTTTGTTAGTAAAAATACTTTATAGATATATAGAAAGTGTAAAGGATAAAGTTTTGATTAATTTTTTAGTATCATTATTGGAAGGTTTATTTAGTTTGTGTGAATGCAGAAAACCAAGTTACGTAAGAATTTATGTTGAAAAATAATTTTTTGCATTTTTTTAAATTTAAAAAAGCGAAGTATTAAATTACTTCGCTTTTTATTAATTCATCTTTTACTTTATCTAATCCTGATTTTATTATTCTTGAAATTCTGCTTGGAGAAATTGAAAATTCATCGGATAGTTCGTGTAATTTCTTTTCTTTAAAGAATTTTGATTCAATTAATTCTCTTTCTCTTTTAGGTAGAGTCATGACTGCAGATTTAATTGAATTATAAAGCATTGTAAATTCGCAATTTTCTTCCGGAGTTTTTCTGATGTCTTTAATTTCAAAAGCTCTTTCGGAATCAAGCATTTCATCGGTCGATAAAATAGATTTATAAATTGCATCTTTTAACTCATTTGCTTCTGATTCGGTTAAATGTTTGTTTTGGCGGACGCCATACCATCTGTATCTGTTTCTTAGTTCGTTTCTTATTGCCCATTTGATTGCTGTTGATAAATAAGATTCATTGTATGAAGCAAAATCTTTGTGTGAGCATAGAATGTTAATTGTTTGCAAACCGATGTTTATCAGTTCGTCAAACTCTATTAAATGTTGGTTTCCCATTGATCTATACTCAACCTTGGCAATCTTGTTTATGAGATCCGAATACTGTCTTAAATTTATGTCTTTTTCTACTTTTTCTTTAATACTTTGCATAAACCTTCACCGGAGTAGATATATTACCATGCTTTGCATAAAAATCAAAGCACAAATGTGTAATTATTAATTTTTGTGTACATTAATAATTTTATGCTCTAAAAAAGTTTACTAAAAAATAAAATTGCCATGCGTTTGTAAAATATTAATTTTTATTAAGAATTTCTTGACATAAATGTTTGATATTATAAACTAAACTTAGTACCAAAGACGGTTGGTGGCTTGTCCTTAATTTCCAACTCAGGTTCAATTAAAAGTTAAATACTTGTTTTTACTTTATTTGAGCTGTTTTGCGTACTATACTCGCAAAACTTTCTTGTTTTTATAAGAATTTTTTAGCGAAGTCTTAAAGAAAGGAGAAACAAGCTTCATTATGGCAACAAAAGAATTTAAAAATCAAAAAATTGAACATTACAAAGAACAATTCAAAAAAGCTAAAGTTGCTGTTGTGGCTGATTATCGCGGTCTTTCAGTTGAAGAAATCACTGAATTAAGACGTGGTTTGCAAGCTCAAGACTCTGATTTAACAGTTACAAAAAATACTTTATGCAAAGTTGCTGCAAAAGACACTGAATTTGAATGTGTTTCAGAATTAATGCAAGGACCTACGGCAATTGCATTTGGTTTTGGTGACGAAGTTGCAGCTGCAAAAGTTTTAGCTAAATTTATTAAAGAAAATAAAAAAGGAGAAATTCTTGGCGCAGTTTTAGATGGAAAAGTTTTATCTAAACAAGAAGCTGAAAAACTTGCTTCTATGCCGTCAAAAGAAGAACTATACGCAAAAATGCTTGGTTCTATCAATTCTCCAATCAGCGGCATAGTATACTCTGTAAATGGTGTTATGTCTGCTCTTGTTAGAGCAATTAATGCTGTTAAAGATCAAAAATCCGCTTAATTTGTGTAGAAATACTTAACTATGAAAGGTAATAAAAATGAGTAACGTAGAAACTATTTTAGAATCAATTGAAAAATTAACATTATTAGAAGCTGCTGAATTAGTAAAAGCTATGGAAGAAAAATTCGGTGTTTCAGCTGCTGCTCCTGTTGCAGTTGCTGCTGCTCCTGCCGCTGCTGCTGAAGCTGCTGCAGATGCTCCTTCTGAAGTTAATGTTATCTTAGCTTCAGCTGGCGCTAACAAAATTCCTGTATTAAAACTAGTTCGTGAAATTACAGGTTTAGGCTTGAAAGAAGCTAAAGATTTAGTTGATGGTGCTCCTAAAGCTATTAAAGAAGGTGTAAAACCTGAAGAAGCTAAAGAAATCAAAGCTAAATTAGAAGAAGCAGGCGCTACTGTAGAAATCAAATAGTTGATTTTAATAAATTTAAAAACCGCGTGCTTATTGCATGCGGTTTTTTTGTTATATAATTGGTATTATGAAAAATACTGAAAAAAAGAAAATCAAAGTTTCATTTCCTCATATGGGAAATATTTATGTTGCTTGGGAAATGGCGCTAAAGACCATGGGAGTTGAGGCATATATTCCTCCTTATACAAGTAAAAAAACCTTATCGCTGGGAACAAAAAATTCACCTGAAGCAATTTGCTTGCCTTATAAATTAATTTTGGGTAATTTTATAGAAGCTATTGAAGGCGGTGTTGATTATGTTTCTATGATTGCCTCTCCGGGTATATGCAGATTGGGCGAGTATGGAAGAAATATTGAACAAGTATTACATGACTTGGGTTATAAAGCGAACTATATTGAATTAAGCTTATATGACGGCTTTAAGGGCATGATTGATTATTTGGTTCGATTAAGCGGAACGAAAAATTATTTTAAAATTTTTAAAGCAATTTTTCTTGCAACAAGAACTGTTTTTATGGTTGATGAACTCCAAAATTTTCTTTCATATTATAGAGCCCGAGAAATTCATAAAGGCGACAGTGAAAAAGTTTTTAACCATGCAATTAAATTAATTAGAAATGCAAACGGCTATAGAGAACTTGTCAAAGCACATAAACAAGGATTAAAAGAGTTTTCAAATGTTAAAATTGATAAAAATAAAGACGTATTGCATGTTGATTTAACAGGTGAAATATATATTGTTAATGATGAATTTTCTAACCAAAATATGGAACGAGAATTGGGCGCAATGGGTGTTCAAGTAAGGCGCTCTTTAACTATTTCATCATTTTTAAAAGATGCAATTATTCCAAAAATGTTCAAAAAAGGAGAAACTCACCTTGAGCGCGCATATCGTTTGGCAAAGCCATATTTAATGCGTGATATAGGGGGAGATGCGCTAGAATGTATTTCTGATGTATTATATGCAAAAGAAAGAAATGTAGATGGTTTAATTCATGTTTCACCTTTTACTTGCATGCCTGAAATTATGAGTCAAAATATATTTCCTAAAATGAGAGAAGATACAAATCTTCCGATTTTATCTTTAATTATGGATGAACAAACAGGCAGGGCCGGTTATATTACACGTCTTGAAGCTTTTGTTGACTTAATGAGAAGAAAGAAGATGAAAGCTAAGATTGATGAAAATAAAAACCTAAAAGAAACCCAAAAAGTCTAATGTGAAAATTTTATAATAATGTTATAATCCCTATATAAAACATAGGGATTATTTGTGAAAGATTATATTTTAGAAATAAAAAATTTAAGTGTCGGTTTTAATATTGAGATAAATAATTTCGATAAGTTTTTTTATGCCCTAAATTCGGTTAATTTATCCTTTGAAAGGAATAAAATCCATGCTCTTGCCGGTGAATCGGGCTGTGGAAAGTCTGTTTTAATAAATACTATATTAAAATTACTGCCAAAAAATTCTTTAATTAAATCAGGTGAGATAATATTTAACAATCAAGATATTTTGAAACTAAAAGACAGAGATTTTAGAAAAATCAGAGGTAATAAAATCTCTTTAATTCCTCAAGACCCTTTTATGTCGTTAAATCCTTTGTATACTATTGAAAATCAAATGATGGAGGTGTTTTCAAAAAATACTAAAGAAAATTTAGATAAAATTAAGCATGCTTTAAATGAAGTAAGAATTAAAAATATTGACAATGTATTAAAATCTTATCCTCATGAATTATCGGGAGGAATGAAGCAAAGAGTTATTATTGCTATGAGTTTGGTTCAAAATTCCGATTTAATATTGGCAGACGAACCGACAACCGCTCTTGATGTTTCTGTATCTAATTCTATTTTAAATTTGCTTTTGGATTTAAAGGAAAAAGGTAAAACAATTATATTGATAACCCATGATCTTTCTATAGTTTCAAATTATTGTGATACAGTTTCAATTATGTATCTTGGAGATATTGTAGAAAAAGCACCAAGCTCAGAGCTTTTTGTTCATCCGCTCCATCCTTATACAAGGGCTCTGTTAAATTCTCTGCCTTCAAAAAGAGGCAAGAAGCTTGAAAATATAAAAGGTCAAATTTCACCAATAACCGATGTGATTGACGGTTGCAAATTTCATCCTAGATGTGAATGTGTGATGGAAATTTGTAAAAACAATAAACCGATTTTAAAGAAATATAATGATTGCCATAGTGTTTCTTGTTGGCTGTATGACAATTTTAATTCTTGATTTTATTGAGCATTTTTTCAAAAAGTTTTACAGGAAATCCGATAACATTATCTAAATCGCCCTTAATTTTAATTGCAAAATCAAAGCCATCATCTTGAATGCCGTAGCTGCCTGCTTTATCATAGGGTTTTTTAGTGTCGATATATTTTTCTATATCTTCTAAATCGAGTTTTCTAAATGTAACATAGGTTTTTTGTGTATCGCATAGAATTTTGTTTTTATATATTATACAAATTGAAGTGGCAACAAAGTGTTCTTTATCGGATAAATTTAACAGCATATTAATAGCTTCACACCTGTTTTTCGGTTTGCCTAAAATTATATCGTCAACTACAACAACCGTATCTGAGGCTATTATTAGAGAATTATTGTGATTATTGTATATTTCTTTTGCTTTGTTAAGTGCGCAATTTTCCACCAATGAAGAAGAGTATTTTTTATTTGATATTTTTTCATCATATTTTGAAGGGATAACCTTAAAATCATACCCTGCTTTTAAAAGTATTTCTTTTCTTCTTGGAGAAGCACTTGCTAAAATCATTTCCATAAGTAAATTATAATATAAAAAAATAAGCCCGAAATTCGGGCTTATTTTTATGCGTTTGAAATTATTATCCTTTAATTTGGTTCATAACTTCTGCTGCAAAGTCATCTTGTCTTTTTTCAAGACCTTCGCCTAATACATATCTTTCAAATCTAACGATTTCGCATTTGCCTTCGATTAACTGAGCAATTGTTAAATCAGGATTTTTAACAAACGGTTGTTCTAAAAGACATCTTTCAGCCATTAATTTGTTAACTCTGCCTTCAACAATTTTTTCTCTGATGTTTTCAGGTTTTTTAGCTAAATCTTCTTTACCCATTTCAATTCTTCTTTCTTCTTCAATAACTGAAGCAGGAATTTGGTCTCTTGAAATGAATTCGGGAGCATTTGAAGCAATGTGTAAGCAAATATCTTTTGTTAAAGATTCATCGCAATTTGTGCATTTTGCTTCTAATAATACACCGATTTTGCCGTTGTGAATGTATGTATTAACGCAGCAATTTGCATCATATTTAACAAATCTTCTGATTGTGATTTTTTCACCGATTTTAGCAATTTTTTCTTTTACGATATCTTCAATTTTTTTACCGCATTTAGGACAAGTCATTCCTAAAAATTCTTCAACTGAAGACGGATTCATTGCAATTACAGCTTTTGCCATATCTTGAGCAAATTCTTTAAATTCTTCATTTTTTGCAACAAAGTCTGTTTCACAGTTAACTTCAATCATAGCGCCTACTTTGCCGTCTATAACAGAAGCAATTGTGCCTTCTGCTGCAATTCTGCCCATTTTTTTATCAGCTGAAGCCATACCTTTTTGTCTTAATAGTTCAACTGCTTTATCCATATCACCATCGGTTTCGACAAGAGCTTTTTTGGCGTCCATCATACCGGCGCCGGTTTTGTCTCTTAATTCTTTTACCATAGATGCTTTAATTTCCATAGTTTAATCTCCTAATTCTAATCTTACTTATGCTTCAGTAGTTTGAGCGTTTGCATCTTTTGCTTCAATTTTTTCAATTTTGCCGTTTGTTTTAGCATTGTTAGCTCTTAGTTCTTTTCCTTCAAGAACTGCATCAGCCATTTTTGAAGCAATTAATTTAATTGAACGCAAAGCGTCATCATTACCGGGGATAATGTAGTCAATACCGTCTGTATCAGCATTTGTATCTGCTAAACATACAACCGGAATACCAAGTTTATTTGCTTCTTTAATTGCAATTAATTCTTTCTTTTGGTCGATTACAACTAAAATGTCAGGCATACCTTTCATTTCTTTGATACCGCCTAAAGTTTTAGATAATTTTGCAACTTGCCTGTTCAATTGCGCAATTTCTTTTTTAGGAAGTTTATTTGCAGCACCTGATTCAAGGAATGATTCAAGTTCTCTTAGTTTATTAACTCTGCCTCTGATTGTTTCAAAGTTAGTCATCATACCGCCTAACCAACGACGGTTGATATAATATCCGCCGCAACGAGTTGCTTCTTGAGCAATAACGTCAACAGCTTGTTTTTTTGTGCCGACAAATAAAACATTTTTGCCCTGAGAAGCAAATTTTCTAACAACTTCATAAGCTTTATCCAATAAATCTGAAGTTTTTCTAAGGTCGATAATGTAAATACCGTTTTTAGCACCAAAAATGTATTGTTTCATTTTTGGGTTCCATTTTTGAGTTTGGTGACCAAAGTGTACACCTGCATCTAATAGTTCTACTAAAGTAGCTACTGCCATAGTTTCTTGTCCTTTCTTTTTTCGGTTTAATCCTGACCTCTATGGAATAGGCTGGCTAAAATGCCATTTGGAAATAATAGCCGAAAAGGTAATCTAATAACAT
>CALVET010000017.1 GCA_944326675.1 Candidatus Gastranaerophilales bacterium | reverse complement strand
TGGTATTTGTCATTTTGAACTTGTTTTAGAATCTCCTTGGAGTTTTGCAATATAGACCCTGAAACAAGTTCAGGGTGACAGGAGTAGTATTTGTCATTCCGAACTTGTTTCGGAATCTCCTTGGAATGTAAGAATTATTTTTGTCATTTTGAACTTGTTTTAGAATCTCCTTGGAGTTTTGCAATATAGACCCTGAAACAAGTTCAGGGTGACAGGAGTGGTATTTGTCATGCTGAACTTGTTTCGGAATCTCCTTGGAATATTGCAATATAGACCCTAAAACAAGTTCAGGGTAACAGGAGTCAATTCAGGGTGACAGAAAATATTTATCACACAGAATTTATCTTAATATCTTTCCAACATGCAGGGTTTACTTTTAACCTTATAAAACAAGAGGTTAACGCATAAGCAAAAAATATAGCCCGATTATATTCTAATTATCACTATCCCCCATGCTTATAACCTCAGGGTTAATTGCAAGCCATCTATATGCATCCTCATCGGCTTCAGGCATTTCCACAATAAAAATACCCCCTAATTTTCCTCTTTTTGAAACAAGATGACCGCTGCTAAATAGTGTTGTTAAAGCTCTTCTTATTGTATTTGGACTAACATTTAAAATTGAAGCAAGTTCTCTTATGGGAGCAATTTTATCCCCTTCTTCATAATTTTCTATAATATATTTTTTTAAATGCCCCAATGCTTTCTGCCAAGAATAAATGTATTTTTGAGAAGAGTTTAGTTTTCTTCTTTCGCTGCTTATAAATGAAGTTTTAGAAAGCTTATTTTCTCCTAAATATATTGTTCCATATCTTCCTCTACGGGATAAAATAACTTTTTTGGCATTTAGGATTTTCATTGCATCGTTGACTGTCTTAATACTGACCTCAAACATAGTCGAAAATGCCAAATTAGGAAGAATTTTATCTCCTTGCTTGTATGTTTTTTCAATATATTTTTGAATTTTTTCAACCAACTGATGAGTAAGAGTAAAATCCTCATCTTCAATCCCGTTTAAAATTTCTTCCTTTGTTAATTCAAATTCTTTTTTATACACCCAAGAATATTTATTTCCTTTAAGGTGAACTTTTTCTAAATATCCTCTTTGCGCTAATTTTTCAAGAGTAAATCTTATTGTATTTTGAGAAATATCTGTTCTTTTGGATAATTCTGAAATTGACAAAATAGGTTCATTTAATTTTATTTTTTCATCTAATACAATCTTTTTTATTTTACATTCTGCAATTGAACCATGGCAAAGTTCATCCTGCGGTTTTATATCTTTAGAATAGAAATCAGCAATACAAGTACCTAAAGATTGTTTAGAGGTAAAATATCCTAAATCTTTAACTTGCCTGATTGAATTTTGAACAGTTGCGCTCGATACCCCCAAAAAACCCGCAAGATCTTCTTTTGTGGGTATAAAATCTCCAATATCGGCTATGCCGTATTCAAGAGAATGTTTAATCCAATCTATCAACCAAGCTGAAACAACTTGACCCTTTGGCGTTTTAGAAACACCAAAATTGGGTTTTGGTATTTTTATATCATTAAGCGTCAAATGTTTCATAATAAACTATTTAACCATGGAAAAAGATATTTTTTAAGTATTTTTATTTTTTTAAGTTTACAATTTTTAAATTTATTATTTTAACTTCTTAATATCGTAAACAACCCTGCTTGAGGTAACTATTGCCGCAAAGAATAAAGCTAAAGCAAGCCCAAGCCAAAAACCTTCTAAAATTATTCCTTTTTTAAAGGCTAAATAACAGCCCAGAGGAATAGCAATAATTAAATATCCGAAAAGCATTGTAAACATAATAATTTTAGTATCTTTTAATCCCTTCAAAATACCCACACAAGCACCTTGGATACCGTCAAAGAATAAAAACGCCATAGCAATTTTTAATATTCTTTCGCTCAATTCAATAACTTTAATATCACCGGAGAATATTGAAATAATATCCCTTGACCATATTTCCAATATTACAAACGTTGTCAAACAAACAAATATTGTCATTAAAATGTTAGCTATAGAATATCTGATTATATTTTGCTTATCATTTTTGCCGTTAAAATAGCCTATTTTAACGCTTGCAGCGTTTGATATTGATAAAACTATCATAAAAGTCATATTTGCAATACAAAGAATAATATTATGGACTCCTGCATATAATGCGCCAAATTTGCCGATTAAAACAGCAGTCAAATTAAATCCTAAAAATCCAAAAAACATTGCAAATGAAATAGGTGCACCCATTTTTACTAAATCTTTTACATATTTTTTAGATGCTTCAAAAGGAGTTTTAAATAAAGGTAAACAATATACAATCATAAAAACAGCAACCAAAGTTTTAGATAATAAAGTTGCTATTGAAAGCCCTACAACTCCGAGAGCTTCTATATGAATAAACCAAAAGTCAAAACCAAAAGTCAAAACTATATTTAAAATTAAATTCAATACAACCATAAAAAGCATTAATAAATTTGCAAAAACAACTTTTTCATAAGCTTGCAAAAACTCTTTTAAGGCAGTAAAAATTGCCGAAGGAAATATCGTCCAAGCGCAAATTTCAATATATTGTTTAACAGGATGAGAAATTTCAGGACTTAAACCAATTAAATCAATATTTATTAATAAAACTTTTAAAACAATAAAAAATGGAATTGAAGCCAAAAGTGCAAATAATAAGGTCAATTTAAAATATCTTTTGGAGGGAATTTTTTGTCCTCTAAAATTTGCAATAGTTGGGCTGATACTTAAAATTAAACCTATAACCCCTATTGTTATAGTCATTACAATAGCACTTGCAACGCTTATTGCACCTAATGCCATTGTAGAATGTCTTCCTGCAACAATAGTATCGGCAAAGCTTACTAAAATTTGCGCCAAATTGCCCCCTAAAATAGGCAAAGACAATTTAACAAGATTTAAAACTATTTCTCTATATTCTTTTAATCTATTAATCATAACGTTTTATTCGGGTTTAAAATGTTTTTTTCATCCAATAATTTTTTAATTTTTTTCATTAACTCATAAGCATTTTCTTCAATTGCTTTTCTAACATATTTTCTCTTATGAGTACCGACACCATGCTCACCTGATAGTGTTCCTCCTATAGATAAAGCATAATAAAATAATTCATCTTTTAATTTTTGGAAATTTTCCTTTTCCTTATCTAAATCAAGCGCAAAATTAGGATGAATATTACCGTCACCCGCATGCCCCATGGTGGCAGTTATTATGTTATATTTTTCCGATAATTCTTGAATTTTATATATTAAATCTACTATCTTATTCCTTGGAACAACCATATCTTCCGTAATTACAGAGGGTTTTAATTGCGTTAAAGCTGAAAAAGCACTTCTTCTTGCTCTCCAAATATTTTCATTTTCCTCATCATTTTTAGCTTGAACAATATTTTTGGCACCCTGTTTTTCTAAAATTTCTTTTAAAA
Organism: Candidatus Gastranaerophilales bacterium; assembly: GCA_944326675.1. Lineage (GTDB taxonomy): Bacteria > Cyanobacteriota > Vampirovibrionia > Gastranaerophilales > Gastranaerophilaceae > RUG14156. Next base: position 9,193 of record CALVET010000017.1, on the reverse strand, counting down.
TTTCAAGCTCATATAAAACGCTTTTTTTAAACCCGTCAAGCTCTATTAAAAGCATAGCTTCTTTATCAACTAAAAGCCCGCAAGGATTGAATTTTTCTATTGTTTGGATGGTGTATTTATCTAATAAATCCAAAGTGGAAGGAATAAACCCTTGGTTTATAATCTCATTGACGCATTTAGCTGCTTCAATTAAACTGTCAAAATAAGCCATGGTTATAAGCCTTGTTTGTGGTTTGGGGATTAATTTTAAGGTTGCTTTTGTTACTAAACCAAGCGTCCCCTCGCAACCCACAAAAAGATTAGTAATATTATATCCTGTAACATTTTTAGCAAGATTTTTTGCTGTTTCAATTATTGTTCCATCCGCTAAAACAACCTCAAGATTAATAACATAATCTTTAGTGTTGCCGTATTTAAAAGTTCTCGGACCCCCTGCACATAAAGCAATTGCACCTCCCACCGTTGAAACAGCTAAATTAGATGGATCAGGCGGAAAGAAAAGATTTAATTTATCTAATTCTTTGTTTAAATTTCCGATTACAACATTAGGCTCAACTACGGCTATTAAATTTTCTTTATCAATTTCAATTATTTTATCCATTTTAGAAAAATGAACTACAATAGATTTTTCGCTCGGCCTTGTTGCTCCGCAATGGTTTGTGCCTGCTGCCCTTGGAATTAGAGCAATATTATTTTTATAAGCAAATTTAGCTATTTTTGAAACCTCAAGAGTATTTTTAGGAAAAACAACTGCTAAAGGCATAATTATTTTATCTGGATTTTGCGATGTATCATAAGCATAGACAAATATATCTTCTTTTTTATAAAGAAGATTATCAGGGCAAATTTTTTTTAATTCATTTACAATATCCATAAAAATATTCTATTATAAAAATAAAGTAATATTTTAATTTTTGGTGAAAAATGAAAAAACTGTTTTTTATAGTACTCCTTTTATTTTCTGTTGTTTTTGCTTTTGAGCAAAATCAAAACCAAACAACAATGCCCTCTGATGAACAAATAAAAGCTGTGATTGATAAATATGATTTTAATGATGAAGAAAAAGAATATGTTTTTATTCAAACAAAAGAAAGACTAAAAGAAATTTATAACAATAAAAATATTCTGCCTGAAGTTGAAAAAACAGACAGAAACATCGACATGCCTGAACCAAAATTAGATAAAAAATAAATTAGGCAATTTTTTAGACTTTATTTTTTATAATAATAAAAAGAAAACAATAAACCTCTAATTGAAGGGCTTAATTTTATTCAAGACCTATATAATTCTTTAAATTAACGGATAGGTTTTTATTTCTGCACAATTTTTTTAATTTTGCGATAGCCCTTGTTTCAATTTGTCTTATTCTTTCTCTTGAAACACCATATCTTGAACCGATTTCATCAAGCGTTTTCTTTTGACCGTTGTTATCCAAACCATAGCGCATGATTAAAACATCTTTTTCTTTCGGATTTAATTGATTTAACATTTTTTGAACATCTTCCAATAAATTTTCCTGAGTAACTTTGCTATCAGGTGTTAAATGAGTATCATCCACAATAAAATCAGCGATTTTAGATGTTTCATCTTTTTGGTTAGCCGGAGTTTCAATTGAAATTGTGCTTTGAGAACTTTTCATCAATTGAACTAATTTATTAACAGGCATATCAACTCTTGAGGCAATTTCTTCTTTGGTTGGAATTCTGTTTAATTCAGTTGACAGTTCAATTGTGGCACGTTTAATTTTACTTAAAGTTTCAATCATATGAACAGGGAGTCTTATCATTCTTGACTTATCGGCAATTCCTCTTGTTATTGCCTGTTGAATCCACCAGGTAGCATATGTTGAAAACTTATATCCTTTTGAATAATCAAATTTTTCCGCTGCTTTCATAAGCCCTAAGTTGCCTTCTTGAATTAAATCAAGAAAAGATAGACCTCTGCCTATATATTTTTTTGTTATTGAAACAACAAGTCTTAAATTGGCATTGATTAAAATTTCTCTTGCTTTTTGAGAATGGTTCTCTTTAATTTGTCTTGCAACTTCTAATTCATCTTCAAAACTTAACAATGGAATTTTGCCAATTTGCTGTAAATACAGTTTAACTGAATCATCCGCAACAACAGATTTATAATCTTCGTGAGCATTTTTATGTTCATCTTGGTCTTCTTGAAGGTTTTCTTCTTGAGAAGCTATATCGTTATCAATCTGAAGGAGCGTTTGCTCATCTAAATCATCATATAGAAAATCATTTTGCGTATCTTTATCCATTGTTTTTTGTTTCATTTCTCCGCTCCAAGAATATAGTTATTATACAATATTTTTCATTTTTTAGCTATTTCGTTTTTAGCTTTTCTTTTATCCTGATTTGTCTTAATGCCTCATAAACAATTACTGCCGTTGCATTAGAAACATTTAAAGACTCAAAATTTGTTTCCAATTTTACGGTAAAATCCGCTTTATTCAAAATTGTCTTAGATATTCCTTTGCCCTCTGAACCCATTACAAGCGCGAAATTCATATCCGTATAATCAATTTCATAATAATTATCTTTTGCGTTCATTTGAGTTGCAATTACCCAAAAGTTTTGTTTTTTTAATAAATCTATACTAGCTGAAAGACTACTTGTTTTAATAATTTGTATATGGTTAACAGCACCTGAGGAAATTTTTTCAACAGTTGCATTTATAGGGCAGCTCCTATGATTTGGAACCATGATTGCGTCAAAACCGACAGCTGCTATTGTTCTTATAATTGCACCTAAATTATGAGGATCAGATATTTCATCTAAAATTACTATTCTTTTATAATCATCCTTTTCTTGTGCTAAAAAATCATCAAGAGAAACAAATTCAACCCCTGCAACAGACGCAATAACACCTTGGAAATTAACTTTTTCATCAAATTCAGAAGCAAATTTTTGCAAATTAACATATTGAATTAAAATTTTATTATATTTTGCAAACTCTACAATCTTTTTTAATCTGTTATCAAAAGAAATACCATTTTGAATGTAAATTTTATTAACTCTTTTTGGGTTTTTTTCCAAAACTTCGTAAACGGGATTTTTTCCGTAAATCAAATTATTATTCATTTTTAATACTTCTCCTACACTTAATTATGTATATAATTGTAAAGTTATTTTCATATTTTATTTACTTATTGTATTATAAATAATAATAAGGGAAGAATAAGTTTAGAATTTATAGAGATGTTAAATTTTTTATCACAGAGTAATCAAAAGCAAATTGTCGGAATTGCACTAAATCCCGGTGTTGGATTAGAAGTTGCAATACTTGATAAGACAAATTCTACGGTAATTAACTACGGAAGAAGAAAAGTAGAATATAATTTTTCCACAAGAGAAATTCAAGACTATGTTCAATTTAAAACCGCTTTGGTTGAATTAATAGACTTGATGAAAATTCCGCCAAAATCTCTTACTTATATCGTTTTACCAAATGTTTATTTTGATTTCATGGAAGTTCCGCTTGTTGTAACAAATGCCGAAATTAAAACGGCAATTCTTTCAAGGGCGGAAGAATTTTACATATTTAAAAGAGAAGAACCTGTTTCAGGATGGTGTCAAGTTGCAAGCTATGAAAACACTTCTCAAAAGAAAATAGTTTATTCTTCTTTCCAAAAAAGCGCAATCGAAGAATTAAAAGAAATTATTTCAGATATAGGACTGCAATTGGTAGGGGTTGAAACCGCTCATAGTGCAACACTAAGAGGTCTATATCTTACAGGACAAATTGACGATGTTATTTTAGAAAATGCCCCTTGGACAACAATGATAGTGGGCACAAACAGCTATACGCTTTTCCAATTGGAAGGAAAAAATTTAATTGATTACAGTGAAGTTCCGCTTGCAATTAAATCTTTTTCAACCGAAGAAGCTTATCAAGCAATTGTTTCCAGCGCAGCTCAGCTGCTAAATAACCATGAATCCGATAAGCTATATATAATAAGTCAAACCGATGATATATGCGCCGAAGTCTTAAAAAGACAAATGCAATACGATAAAGAAATCATCGCAATAGATTCAAACAAATTTTCGAAAAAACCCTTAATGGAAATTGTTTCCGCAATCGATTTTTCACAAGTAAACTCGATGACATTATCTGTTTTAGGCGCTGCACATTTAAAATCAAATTTCAGTATTATTCTAAACGTATTGGCTGATGACCCGAGCGCTTCAATGGGCGTGTATTTCACAACAAACATTCTTGGAACGCCGGTTGATGTTACAAGTGAATTTGTGCTAAAAGTATCAGTTCTTCTTTCTGCATTATTTTTCATAATTTTTGGAGGTATTGCAGGAATATGTGCAACTATTGACAGTAAAGAGCAAGCAAGAATTTCAGATATTTCATCTCAAATACAAACAATTGATGCTCAAATTTTGTCTGAAACAGACGGCAAAAGCAAACAAGAAATTGATATGAATTCAATTATTGATGAGATTGCCGCTATGAATGTTACTGCAATCGATTTTTATGACTCTATTGCTACAGACATTCCAAAAAATGTATGGCTTACTCAATACTACAATAAATCAGGCGACAAAATTGCAGTAAGAGGCGTTGCTCAAAGTATTGTAGATATATATGAATACTATAAAAATCTTAGAATTGTATCTCCAAAATCTGATATCAAATTAACCGAATTAAAAGTTATAACGGAAGACCTATCAGAATCAAACAAATATCTTTCAGATATTGAATTAAATAAAGATACAGAAAGATTATACAGTTTTGAAATTGCAAACACTCAAATTGATTTTGAAAAACAACAAAACAATAAAGGTGTCAGAGGTTCCAACAACAAAAATAATAATAACAGCGCTCAAGAAAATTACATGCAGTCTCTGCAAGAAGATGAAAACGAAATAGTTAAGACTCCGCTGGATAAAATAGAAAATACTTCAGGAATGCAGCCTGTAAAATAGGGAAAAAAATGGAAAAATTAATAAAAGAAAATATAATTTATTTATTTTTAATTGTAGCTGTTTTTGTAGGCGGACTATATTCAATATATCATTATGGTTCATTAGCAATAACAAGCCATACTGAAGCAAAGCAAAAAAACGAAGAATTACAGGTTAAACAAGAAAAATTAAATCAAATTAAAAGACAACAGCTTGCCTCTGCCCACAAAACAGAAACAACGAGCGGGAAAGTAATTTATGAAGTTATGGGACAGCAATTTAGTCCTGAAGCTTCTTTTGGCATAATGTTTGAAAATATTCTTTCAAATATTACAAATAGCGGCGTTAAAATTCGCTCAATAGATTACAATTACCTGCCGCAAGATGATAAAATTTTGATGACAAAAACAGCAGGATACAATGCTTGCGAACTTTCATTTATAACAGTCAGCAATTATACACAACTCCAAAACTTCTTTAAAAATATTGCAAAAGAAAAATACCTAAGCAGCTTATATGAAATATATATTGAGCCATACGAAAAAGATAAAACAATTCTTGTGGCAAGATTTAAAATAAGACTCTATACAAAAACAATTTAAAAAAACCGCCCGATTGGGCGGTTTTAATTTATTCTATATTATTGCCGATTTTTTCACTAAACACGACAGTATTAAAATCTTTCCTTATTTTATTTGTTGGAGTTTTCTCTTTTGCATAACCTAAAGTAATTATTGTTATTATAACTTGACCATCTTTTAAATTTAAAATTTCATTTGCTTTTTTATAAATTTCAGGTTTTATAACAGTTGCCTCATTTGATATTGCACCAATAATACAAGAATCAATTCCAAGCTCTTTTGCTTCCAGCATCATGTAAGAAACAGCATAAGTAACTTGTTCCACTGAACGCAATAATACCTTGTCATCACCCAATAAAACAGGATAAAACATCGGAATAGAAAAAATCTTTTCTCTGCCTGATTCTCCGATTCCGCGAGCAGCAAGAACTTCTCCGAATTCTTCTTTAGACCATCCGTTCTTATCAGCAATACAAACAATTAACGCAGCTGCATTTTTTACATGGGGCTGGTTACCGGATAATTCCGATAGAATATTTTTAGTTTCTTGGTTTTGAACCAAAATAAATTTCCAAGGCTGGCTATTCATCCAAGACGGTGCCAGATAACCTGCTTTAAGAATTTTTTTTAAATCTTCTTTTGGAATATCTTTATCAAGATATTCTCTCACGCTCTTGCGATTTTCGATTAAATCAAGCAACATAATGTATTATCCTCCCGTTATTTTAATAATTTAATAATATCATATCTGATTTTGTTGTGTTTTCTTTTCTAAGTAATTTTTTGCAAAAGATAATTGAGGATCGGTATTGGTTAAAAAATCGCTATGTTTGAAATTTACCGTGTAATCAGGCTCAATCCCTTTCCTGTTTATATCAACGCCTTTTGGAGTTAAATATCTTGCTATGGTTAAATTCATACCCGATTTATTCGGAAGCGCAAAAACCTTTTGCACCAGACCTTTTCCATAAGTCGTTGTGCCTACTAAAACCGCTCTTTTATTATCTTTTAAAGCTGATGACAAAATTTCCGATGCTGACGCAGAATTTTCATCAATTAAAACAACTAAAGGATTATTGTAAATACAGCCTTCATTTTCGGCAGTATAAGTATTTTTCTTACCTTGACGCGCTATTACATTTACAATTGTACCTTTATTCATAAATAAATTAGATATGACTATTGCATTTTGAAATAAGCCGCCCGAATTGCCTCTTAAATCAAGTATCAATCCTTTTGTATCTTTAAGACGATTAAGCGCAATAATAAATTCTCTCGGAGTATCTACCCCGATAAAACTGGAAATTCTTATATAACCTATATCATCAGATATTTTTTTGTATTCTATCGTTTTAACTTTAATTTCTTCTCTTTTAACATTACAAGCAAACTTTTCATTTCCCCTAAGCAATTCAAGATTAACTACCTGATTTATATTACCTCTTATTAATTGCGCAACTTGATATACAGATTGCCCGTTAACATCTTTTGAATTAACTTTTAATATTATATCTCCGCTTCTTATTCCGCTATTATAAGCAGGAGCATTCTCCAAAACATTTACTATATATATTTTTCCTGATATTGAAGCTATATTAATTCCTATACCATACAATTTTGAATTTATTGCGCTATTTTGCTCCTGAAATTCTTCTTCTGACAAAAATCTTGAATACGGATCATTCAAACTTGCAAGCATAGTATTTATTGCAACATAAGCATCATCTTTTGTTTTAATTTTGTTTGCATAACGCCTTTTCCATCTTGACCAATTTTGTTTATTAAGATTTTTTGAATAATAATTTGATTTAATTATTTGCCAGCTTTCATTAAATAATTGTTTGGGGTTAACTTCTTTTTGATTTATTGTATTAATTGATGAAACATTATTAATTCGGTTTAATTGGCGAATTTGAAAATTTTTATACGTTATTAAAAACAATAAAAAAACACTTACAAAAAGTATTACAAATTGCCTTATTTGAATTTTGTTAAGCTTCAATTTCATTTTATTTTTTTTCTACACCGGAAGCTAAAAGTCTATATCCGCCGCCGTATATTGTCTGAATATACTTATTTTTTTGAGAAGAAATTTTATTAATTTTTGCTCTTAGATGAGTAATGTGAACTCTTATTGTATCCACATCATCCCCTTCGTTATATCCCCAGACCTCTTTTAAAAGTTCTTTAGCGGAAACCATTGAACCTTCTTTTTGCATTAAAACGTTTAAAATATCAAATTCAATCGGGGTTAATTGAGTTTGTTTGTCGAGTATTCTTACACTGTAACTTTCAGGAATTAAAGTAATATCACCTTTTGATAAAACTTCTTTAACCCTTAAAGAAGGTAATTCTTGCCCTGAACGATTTAAAAGAGCCAATACTCTTGCTTTTAATTCTTCAATTTCAAAAGGCTTAGTTATATAGTCATCCACACCCGAATTAAAACCTTCAAGCTTATTATTAAGTTCTCCAAGAGCTGTAAGCATAATAATTGGAGTTCTTGAAATATTGCTTGTTTGACGAATTTTATGAGCAACTTCATAGCCGTTTACTTCACCCATCATAACATCTAATATTACTAAAGAAGGCTCATATTGCTTTACAAGAGCAAACCCCTTAATCGGGTCTGTGGAATACTCGCAATTATATCCCAATAACTCCAGATTTACCTTTATAAGCTCGCAAATTGCTATATCATCATCAATAATTAAAATTTTATTCATAATTAAATTTTATATCTAAAAATTTTAATGAATAGCATAATTTTTCAATTCTTTTACAAAATGAAATACAAAGCTGAAATATAGACACACCAAGGGTTTTATAATTTTTAAGATTATTCCAGATAACCTCTTACGATTTTGTATATTGTATATACTTTATCTTCGTTTTTGTTAATTAAATCAAATAATCTTTCTTTAATATCAGCCGTCTGAAACATATCCTCATCAAAATCGAACAGTTTTTTCAATGAAACATTAAGAGTTTTTGCAATGTTTGTCAAAGTTTCTGCCGTAACAAAATTAGAACCTCTTTCAATTAAAGAAATTGAACGACTGTTTATTCCGACTAATTCAGCCATTTGCTCTTGCGTTAAATTGTTTAACTCTCTGTAGTATTTAATTTTTTTACCTAATAATTTTTTTATATCTGACATAGCTTGCTACCTTATTCATATTTTGAAGTAAAATAACTCACTTTTAAACAACTTGAAATATCCAAAATTCCATGTTTAAATATGAAAAGTAGAAATTAAAATGGTAATGAAAATATGAAAAAGGGTTTTTCTTTGATTGAGCTTTTGATAAGTTTAATTGTAATAAGCTGCATAACTGCAGCGTTCACTCCTTTGATTACAAAGAAATTTTCATCTAACGTTTTTGGAGGCGGTTCTGTATCTGATATCACAAATGAATGTGAAGAATTTGGCGAAAATTGTACATTATGCACAAGTAATTTTTGTATAGTATGTACAGGGCTTTCATGTGGAGTAGATGAATATAAAGATACAAAAAGTTGTTCTTGTAAAAAATGTATTGATAAATATGGGGCTGATTGCGCTAAATGTAATGATACAAAATGTTTGACTTGTCCTGAGGGGCAATATCTTGATAGTAATGATGAAAATTGTAAAAAATGTTCTGATAAATTTTCTGATTGTACAAGCTGTGATGAAAA
>CALVET010000016.1 GCA_944326675.1 Candidatus Gastranaerophilales bacterium | reverse complement strand
TCTCCACACACCTGTGCCCCGAGCTGCACTCGTTAAGCCAAGTCTGGCTAAACTCGTTTGCTCTTGCGGTACGGTTTCTCAAACGCCAAAGCTCCACGCTTCGGCGTTTTCGGAACACACCTGTGCCCCGAGCAGCACCCGTTAAGCCAACTCTGGCTAAACTCGTTTGCTCGGGGATATTAACAAATGTAAAGTTTTTAAAAAGTGCGCAATTTTTAGTTAAAAAAATACTTTTTAAATATATAGAAATTAGTATAGGTATAGTTTATTATGGCAATCGAAGGTTTACAATTTTTACAAGCAACATCTCCAAACTATAATGTTCGTAGATTACAAGCTGAAAACAACAATTATTATCAAATGCCTTCAACTACAGCGCAAGTTAGTCCAAGTTACAGACCAAGCGTTGAAGATTTTGAAAAAGCACAACAATATATCGATGGCAACTTCAATGCTTCAAAAATAGGCACAGCTCAAGCGCCCAGAACTTCTCAAAGCGCAAAGGGTGCTGCATTTGAAGGTTTCAGTGTTCCTCAAAATAACGGTACAGGCGAATTAATAGCAGATGTTTCAAACAGATATGACTCTATTGAAGGCTGTACTTGGGAACCATATTTCGCATAATTCAAGTTTTAACAAAAAAAATGAGCCGTCATTAATTTGAGGGCTCATTTTTTCGTGTTTATAAATGTCATTTATTAGCTAAATGTTTTAAAACTTGATTCAACGTTGTCATCAATTACTTTTGAAATACTGTCGATTTCTGTTTGGATTGCACTTCTTTCTGTTTCAAGCTGATTTAATTGCATTTCAAGTTTTTTATCAATATTTTGTACTTTGGTTTGCATTTGTTCGTATTCAGCTTCTGCTTCAGTGTCATCCGTTTTATCCAGTTCTTCTGAAATTGCACCGCCGCCAAGTGTTTCCCAACCTTGTGTTTTAAATACACTTTCGCCGGTTTCTTCGCTTTCTTCCAATGTTGCAAAGTAATAAGTACCGTTTTTTATCGCATCTTGAAATACTTCAACATTATCCAGATCAGGTGCAATCATAAAATCGTCGTATGTGAATTTTCCGTTTGATTGGGTTATCATCGTTTCCATGTCTTCTTCGCTTCCGACAACCATTTTATTTCCTGTTGAAGAAACAAGATAATATTTTTGTTGTGAAGTAGATAAACCATCCATTTGTTGATTCATGTAATTTTTATAGTTTTTATATGTAACATCAACATCTTGAATAGATGAACCGTTATTAAAAGCAAAGGTTAATACTCTGTTTGTAGTTGCGTCTTGATATTTCATTGAGGCAGCTTCAAGTTTATCGGACCATTGAAGACGTTGAAAATTGATTTGTTGAGCTTGATATTCAACGTTACTTCTTCTCGCCGTTAATTGCAAAAACCTTGCCTGACTTGCAGAAAGCCCCATATTATTCTCCTTAGCTTTATTGTCTTTATATTTTTATATTCGGCAAAATCAGCTCTAAACTTTAATTTTAATGAGGATTTTTGTTGAGTTTTTGTAATATTTCTTAATAATAAATTCCTACTAAAAGTTAATAGCTTCTTGGCTGATGTTACTTGTAAAAAAGTAAAATATTCTTTTAATATGAAAAAACATTTAACACTTTTTACAATTTCATTATGTCTTTTTGGTGCTTGTTATGAGGCTCAGGCTGCCATAAATACTTATCCTTCTTATTATAATTATAATAATACATATCGACCCATTTATAATCCTTATTCCACATATAATTATAATAACTCTTCTTATTTGTGGCAGAGAAGAAATCAGGCTAATTACAACAGGATTTTAAGAAGGTCAAATGCTCTTAACAGATTAAGATATAATCTTAGAAATAAGTTATATAATAACTATTTGAGCCAGTTGAGCAAAAATCAAAATACATACGGAAATGTATATCCTAATAATTCTGCTGCATATACAAATAATAACGGCACTTTAACCGGTTATTCCGTTCCTGTTAATGAACATGTATTTAAAAAATTAGGACTTGATAATCCTAAAAAAATTGCTCCTAACACCTCAAATACGGATTTATATTCATCTCCAAGCAAAGGTGCTTACACAAATAACCTGGGAGAATATTGGTATAAATCAAGAAATACCGGTGCTAAAACAGGTGTTACCATAATTTATGATTAAAAAAAGGCTCTTGCCTCTCCACAAGAGCCCAGTAGCAAATACGGCATTTATACCTTTTTAGACGAAAGACATCCAAAAAAGTTCCGTATTTTTTATATAAAAATTAAAAGCTGATTAATTCAACATCATCTTTTATGTCGAAAAACATTTTTGCGCTTTTTTTAAATTCATCAGGGTTTATGGTGGAATAAAATTTTATTTCGCCGTTTCCGATAAAATTAATTTCTTTTTTAACTTTTTTGGCTAATGATGTGGCAGGGTTAAAATATTCAACATTTAAAATCTTTTTAAAAATATCAACCAAATAAGGATAATGTGTACAGCCTAAAATAACTCTTTTGGCGTTATTATTTTTTGCAATATCGAGTTTTGATTTGATTAATTCAATTGATTTGTCGCAAGAATATAGCCTATTTTCAACAATTTCAACAAAACCGGTGCAGTCAATTGATATAACCTTGATTTTGGGATTAATTTTATTGATTTCCTGCTCATATTTTTTAGAGTTAACAGTTGCTCTTGTTGCTAAAAGTGCTATTGTGTCATTGTCTTTTAGTCCTTCAATGGCGGATGAGGCGATACTTTGAATTAAAGGAAAAATTCTCAGTCTGTTTTCAAACTCTTTTTTTAATTTGTCATAAGCAACAGCGGAAGTGGTGTTGCATGCGATAACAACATTTTTGACATTGTTTTTTAAAAAATAGTTTAAGATATCTTTTGTAAAAGAATATATTTCCGCAGGTGTTTTTGTGCCGTAGGGAAGATTTTTTGTGTCTCCTACATAAATATAATTTTTATCGGGCATAATTTTATATAACTCCGATAATATGCTCAATCCTCCGACACCGCTATCTAATACCCCTATATATTCGTTTGTCATTTTACTTTTAAATACTCCAATATACCTTCTGCAATTGAGTTTGCAATTTGTTCTTGTCTTTCTTTTGTGAACAGTTTTTCTCTTTCTTGCGTATTTGAAATAAAGCCCATTTCAATTAATATGCTGGGAGCTTCTGTATGATTTATAACATAAAAACGAGATTTTATCACGCCTCTGTCTTTTGTTTCCCATTTTTTCAGGTTTTTTGCACTTGCAAATTTTGAATGGATAAGCTGCGCTAAAGAATAGCTGTCGTCTTTGTAGTAATGTGTTTCAACGCCGTATGAATCTTCTTGAACGGTTGAATTTGTATGTATACTTACATATATATCGGGATTGATTTCATTTGAGTAGTTTGTTCTGTCTTCAAGGCTTACAGTTGTATCTTTAGATCTTGTCATGTAGACATAAACATTTTTCTTGGTTAATTTTTCGGCAACTAATTTTGCAACTTCAAGGTTAAGATTTTTTTCATATAATCCTCCTCCGACAGCACCGCTGTCTGAGCCACCGTGTCCGGGGTCAAGCACAACTTTTTTCATTGAGCTGATTGTTGGAGTACTTTTCTTGGGTTTTTCATTATACATTACTTTTGTGTTGTCTTCTTTTGGAATGTAGGTTACGTTTATATTTGAATTTTTTGAATTATTTGATGAAACTAAAACTTCGTTTTCTTGTTTCGGGGTATTGACGGGTTTATCTTTAAAGCACAGTTGGATTGATTTTGCGTTTGATTCAACATTGGCATAAGCAAAATTTAAGTCCTTCATTGGAATTATAAATCTTGTTTTATCGCTTGATATTTTTAGCGCTTGTATTTTAATATTTGTGTTTTTTAACATTTGTTTGAATAATGTTTCGTTGTAATCACCAAGATTGTTGATGTCTATATAAAAGTTATCATTTAGTTCAAATACGTCGTATGTAACGGATTTGTTAAATACAATATCGAAAATTGAATATCCTGCCGAAGTTTTTTCTATTTTATATGAATTAACTAAAGCTGTGTCAGAGGAAAATATTGTGTTGATTATATAGCTTCGATGTGAAATAAATAGGCTTTGCCCGTCAGGGGAAACAACAAAACGGTAATCTCTTAAAGTATCTCCGTTTAGGGTTAATTTGATTTTTTTATCAGTATAAGCATTTATTGTAAGGTATGCTTTTTCATTTTTTTGACTGCTTGGAATGTTATATGTCTTATTTTCTAATTTTGATGCAAGTGTTGCATTGTCCAGAATTAAAGTTGCTTGTGTGTTGTCAGCATTATAATTTGCTTTTTGAAAGGAAATTGAACCCAAACCTCTTAAAATTAATCCGTCTGAATTTTGGCTTACCTTGCTAAGATAATATTTTGTTTGCATTCTGGGAATTAAATTGAGAGTGTTGTTATTATTGTTATATGTTAGAACTGCGCCGGTGTTTTGGGCTTTAACCGTTTTATCCATGTCGCCTTGTGGAGTATAAAATTTATATTTAATTGAATTATCGATTATTGATGAATTGTATTTTACAATTATGTTTTTGCCGTTTGTGTAGGTTTTAAATTTAGACATATCAGATGATTTATTCAAGGTGAATACAATTCTTACAATATCGGGATTAGAGGAAAATTGCGCAACTTGAATGTTTTTAATTACTGATGAATTTTTTAGTTCATACGTTCTTGAAGCCCCGTCTAAGACTGCGTTAGGTATATCAATTACATATCTGTACGGGCTTGTTATTGTAAAAGTTGTTATATTTGTGATTAAGTTTAGTGTATTGGGGTTTTGTTTTGTTGAAGGGATTGGCACATAAACGGCTTCTTTGGGGCGTTGAAAATTGCCTTCTCCTCCTATAAAGATAATTCTATCGGAATTATCTGTTATTAAATCCTTAACGCGAAAAGAGTTTGCGCAAAATGCACTTTGCGCAAAAGAAATAATTATAAAGAATATAATTACTGTTAATCTTAATAAAAACAATTGTTTTCCTCTTTTTATAATTTTAGCATTAAACTTTTAGAGAATAACTAAACCAAATTATTGAATTTTAGACCAAATTAATATAGTATTTACTTATGGATTTGAAAAAAAGTATTGGAGCATATCTTTTTTTGCTGCCTGCAGGAGTTGTCCTTTTGGTTTTCTTTTTTATTCCTTTTTTTCAAACAATATACTTGAGCTTTTTTAATTACTCAAATGATGTTTATCATCCGGGTTTTGTATTTTTGAATAATTATTTTGAGCTTGTAAAATCGCCTTTGTTTTTAAAAACAATTATAAATACGTTTTATTTTTTGATATTGTGTGTGCCCTTTTTAGTTATTTTTCCTTTATTTTTAGCTATTTTAATCAATCAAAAAATTAAATGTAAAAATATTTATAAAATTTTAATTTATATTCCTGTTGTAATTTCAATTGTGGTTGTTGCAATTGCTTTTAAATGGCTCTATGCACCTGAAGGTTTATTAAACTTTTTTGTTCAAAAATTAGGCTTTTCTCCTGTAGGATGGCTTTCAGATCCTAAAGTTGCAATGATATCCGTTGCCTTAGTAACCATTTTTAAAGGTGTCGGATATTACATGATGATTTATTTGAGCGCATTAATGAGTGTACCTAATGAGCTTTATGAAGCAGCAGAAGTGGATGGAGCAGTGGGTTTTAAAAAGCACATGCTTGTGACTATTCCGCATATTATGCCTATGATAGCCCTTGTTAGCACAATAAGCTCAATATCAGCTCTAAAAGTTTTTGTTGAAATTTATGTCATGACAAAAGGAGGACCCTTAAATTCAACCAAAACAATCGTTTATTATATTTATGAAAAAGCATTTGAAAATCTTGATTTGGGGTTGGCTTCAGCAGGGGCGGTAATATTACTGTTTATTGTTATGGTTTTTTCAATGATAAATATTTTTGTTTTTGAAAAGGATAAATATAAACTATGAGAAAAATAAAATTAAAAAATATTATAATTCATTTAATTTTAATCAGTGTATGTATTTTATCCTTGGTTCCTTTGTTGTGGCTGCTATCAACTGCTTTAAAAGGCAGAAGCGAAAATATTTTTGCATATCCTCCGGTTTTTATTCCAAAGGATTTTACTTTGGATAATTTTAGAGAGGTTTTAAGATTAGTTCCTATAGTGAAATATGTTATAAATAGCTTTATAGTTGCAATTTCAACGGTATTTTTAAACGTTGTTTTATCGGCATTGGCTGCATATCCTTTGGCAAGGATGAATTTTAAAGGCAAGAAGGTAGCTTTTTTTGCAATTTTAGCAACAATCATGGTGCCGTTTCAAACTATAATGCTTCCTGTTTATATTATTACTTTAAAACTTCATTTATGCGACAGTTATTCTGATTTAATGGGCTATTTAGGGCTTATTATGCCTTTTGCCGTTAATGCTTTCGGAATATTTTTATTAAGACAAGCATTTTTAACTATTCCGAAAGAAATCGAAGAAAGTGCCGTTATAGATGGCTGCAATTCTTTTCAAATTTTTTATAAGTTACTTTTGCCCATGATAAAACCCTCTTTAGCACTTTTAGCTATTTTTACCTTTATCGGTTCTTGGGGTGAATTTTTATGGCCGAGCATTATTTTAACAAACGAAAATCTATATACTCTGCCTGTCGGCATAAATAATCTTTCAAGCGCATTTTCTGCTGATTACAGGCTTGTTGCAGCAGGGTCAATTGTTTCAATTATACCGATAATTATTTTCTTTTTAGCTCTTCAAAAATATTTTATTTCAGGCACAAACGAAGGTGCAGTTAAAGGCTAGTCTTTGTAGCCGAGGGTTTTAATCATTTCTTTATTTTTAAGCCAATTTTTTTGAACTTTAACAAATAGTTCCAAGAAAACTTTTTTTTCAACAATTTTTTCAAGCTCAAGCCTTGCTTCGGTACCGATTTTTTTAAGCATTGCGCCTTTTTTGCCTATCAAAATGCCTTTTTGGCTTTCGTTGTTGACAATAATTTTAGCGCTTATTTTATCTGTTTTTTCTTCTTCTTTATAATTTTCTATAACAACAGCGACGCTATGAGGGACTTCGTCCTTTGTGTTTAGGATTATTTTTTCTCTAATTATTTCAGACGCAATTTCTCTCATATTTGTATCGGCTATAGTATCGTCATCATAGAATTTTTCGCCGTAGGGAAGATATTCTTTTATTTTTTTAATTAAATCATCGATATTTCTTCCTGTTTTTGCGCTGATTTTAATTGAATCAATATTTTTTTCAATCATTTTTTTGTATGTAAAAAGATTTAACTCTCTTTTTTCAAGGTCTTTTATTAAATCCACTTTATTTAAAACAAGTAAAATGGGTGTTTTTAAATCTTTCAGATAATTTTCCCAAATCCATTTATCTCCCAAACCTGATGGTTCTGTTGAATCAACCAAAAATAAAATTAAATCAGCATCCGATAAAGCATCTTTTGATTGAGAAGACAGATATTTACCTAATTCGTTGAGAGGCTTATGCACTCCGGGGGTATCAATTAAAATAATTTGTGAGTTATAATCAGTATAAATACCTTTAAGATTTTTTCTTGTGGTTTGCCTTAGAGGGGTTGCTATTGCAATTTTTTGACCCAGAATTTTATTTAAAAGCGTTGATTTACCGACATTTGGACGGGCAACAAGAGCAACAACACCTGATTTTATTTTGTTATTTTCATCATTATTGTTAACATTTTCCATAATTTTTACCATAATTTGTATATAAGAGCATATTTATATTATAATATTAAATTATAAGTGAAATATAAACTAAATTACAGGGGATAATTAAAAAGTGAACGGAGTTTTTAAAAAAACATTATTTGGTATATTATCAGTCTGTTTATTAAGTTCTTTTTCATTGGCGCTTGAAAACGAATATAAAAACGCTCTTACTAAAGTTGAATTAACAAAAACAGGTGAAAATTCTTATAGCGTTAATTTATACACTCAAAAAAAATATTCTGAACCTGTAAAAGTAATTAAAAAAAGTGATTTAAATTATTATATTTTATTGCCTGAAACAAAAAATTCAGCCGTTCAAATTACGTCAAATAATAAAGACATAAGAAACGTATCAACAAATCTTTATCCTTATGCAGGTGTTGAATCAACCAACAATGGTTATACTAAAATTAATATAAATACCGTAAAACCTATAAATTTTTCAATAAACACTAAAACTAATCAAACCGCAAAAGCTATATCCACAAAACAAACAATTGCTTCAAATACAGTTAAAGAAAATACTGAAGTTCAAAAAAAAAATTTGGTTTCTTCAAATTCCCCTAAAGCGCAATTAGCGCCGAAAGTGCAAGAAACAAAAAAGCAAATTCAAAAAAATTCAATTACAAAAAAGACGCTGCAAAATAAGCAGGAAAATGTGCAAAAACAAACTCCTGCTGTTTCAAAAAAGAATACTAAAATACAAAGTTCAAATAAGATTATATCAAAGCAAGCTATAGTTAAGCCTAAGAAAAAAGAACAGGTTTTGAATAAAGAGCAAGTTGAACAAGTACAAAAACCAAAAATTGAAGAGATAATTCAGCAAGATATCGAAGAAGAAAAAACTAAAGTTCAAGATGTTGAACCTGTTGTTGAAGAGCAAACAGAAGAAAATTTGGCTCTGCAGGATGAACCTGTCGAAAATGTGATTGATGAAAGCAGTCAATCTTTGAAAAGCAAGATAAAATCAGTTTTGCTTGCTTATAAAATTAAAGTTCAAAACAAATTAAATCGATACGGTATTGGCTTAAAAGATTTATTATTGATGGCTGTTGCAGGTGTTATCAGCTTTTTTGCAATGCTATTTATTTTAAACAGAAAACAAAATAATCCGAAATTAAAAAGCAGGATTGATTTAATTAATTCAGACAGTTGCAAAAATGTGAATAAACCTAAGCCTAAAAAAGAAAATAACGGTCAATATTTTGTTTTTGATAATAATATTAAACAAACAGGTTTTTATAATCCTGCTATGGGTAAAAGAAAAAATTTTGAACTTTCCAGCTATACTCCTGATTTGTCACAAGATATTAAAAAGCCGAGTATAGAAAAGTATCAGCAAAAACAAAATATACCTCAGGATGATTCTAAAAATGAATATGAAATAATTCAAAAAATTCTAAAAGAAGATAGTATTATTGAATTTACTCCTGATGAGTTTCGTGGTTCAAAAGTTTATACTTCTGCGCCTGAAAAGACTGTAAAAAAACCGGTTGAAAAAAGCAGCGAAACAACTAAAAATGTTAAAAATCCAATTCAAAAAACTGTTCCGATTAAAAAAGAAATCGCTGAGCCTGTTGTATTATCGAGCGTTGAAATTGCTCCTGAAAGAGGCTTTATGTGTGTTTCTTATGATGATAATATAAATTTAGTGGGCTATATATTTGACGATGTTTTTGCTCTTCATAATTTCAAGCAGCCTAAACTTGCCAATTATGACATAAAATTCCGTTTGGCAGAAAGAGATGATAAGGGCGCTAATTTTATAGTAAAAGTTGAAAATACTAAAATGCTAATAAAAGTTACAAAAACATCCATGAATTTAGAAGTTGTTATGTAATATGAGTGAAGAAAAAGAACAAAATACTGCTCCAAAAAAGAAAAAGAAAAAACCAAAATACAAATCCCTCAATATTAAAAATTGGGGCATAAATTTTGATAAAAACGAATATCAGGAAATTATTCTTTCTAATTCAAATCATCCTGAAATTATGAAATAACAAAACTATTGTTGTTCTGTCATTTGTTGCATAGTATCAGTTGATTTCATTTCTTGAAGTCTTTGTTGTCCGTTCATAACAACTTGATATAATCTGTTTAAATCTTGCTCTAAGTTGTTAAGAAGTTGCTGAGCGTATTGTTGTGATTCTTCTTTCATTCTTATTGAATCGTTTTTAGCATTCAGTCTTAATTCTTGAGCTTCATTAAATGCAGCCATTTTGATTTGTTGACATTCTTCAAACACGGTTTGTCTGAACTTTTCTGCATGTTCTTCCATGGCTTTATTTAAGCTTGATTCGTTAAGAAGTTTATATCTTTCATTTTCGGCGTCTTGAATAATTCTTTCCGCTCTTAATTTTGCTTCTTGAAGAATTTCATCTTTCTTTTTAAGGATTATTCTTGCATCATTGATTTCATCGGAAATAGCGTTTGGAAAAGCATTTACGATTTTATATAATTCTTTTGTATTTACAATCATGCGACCCGGAAATATTGGAATACCATCATCACATAATGTAGATAAATCATCGATTAAATCGAACATTTTATTTACTGATTCTGCCATTTTACTTTAAACCTTTCTTCTTAAATATTCTACCACATTTTTAGGAACAAATTTAGAAATATCTGTTTTATGACTCGATAATTCTCTTACTATACTTGATGAAATATAGTTGTGTTCCGGTCTTGTAGATAAAAATACAGTTTCAATCTCGGGCGCTATTACCTGATTTGTTTGGCACAATTGAACTTCATATTCAAAATCAGTTATTGTTCTCAATCCTCGAATTAAAAAATCTGCACCAACTTTTTTAGCACATTCAACCGTTAAACCCTTAAAACTTTCAACTGAAACATTTTTTAAATCTTTAACGGCTTCCTTAATAAGCAAAACTCTTTCGTCTGTGCTTAAAAAGGCTTTTTTAACAGGGTGATTTAAAACGGCGATTACGACCTCATCAAAAATTCTGCTTGCACGCTCTAGAACGTCAAGATGACCATTTGTGATTGGGTCAAAACTGCCCGGATATAATGCTATTTTTTTATTAATTGCACTATTTTCTATCATATAACAATTATAGTATCAAAAAATTTTTATACGCAATTAACAATAATGAAATTTAGTTTTTTGTATAAATTTCTTTACAAATCAACCCAATGCGCTCGGTTGAAAACTTTCAATTAATTCAACCAATTTATCCTGCCAGCCGACATCTTTTTTAATAAAGTAATCTGCCCCCATGTTTAAGCATTTAACTTTATTTTCAGATTTAGATGAAGCAGTAATTACAATAATTTTTGTATCAAGGTTGTTTTTTGTAATTATTTTCTTTGTTTCATTTAAAAGAGTGTAGCCTTCTTGTTCGGTTGAAACAAATAAATCCATTACAATAAAAGAATAATTTGATTTAACAAAGGTATTTAAGCCGCTGAATATATCTTTTGCAACGCTTACGTTGTAGCCCAAGTTTCTTAATAAAATTTTTAATTGATATGTAACTACACCAATGTCATCTATAACCAAAATGTTGTTTGTGCTGGTTACAAAATTGTTTTCAGTTGTTTCAAATGCGCTTATATCTTTATTTTTTAATTTAAAAACCAATTCCAATAAGCTTTCTTCGCTGATATTTTCGGGAACATCCATGTTCAGCACTCTAAAAAGTTCTTTTAGTAAATCTACACTTATTTCAACGGTTTTTGTCATAATATACCTCTAGCGGTTAATTGTCTTCATTTTTTTCGATTGTATTGGTTATTCTTAAACCAAAATTGTCTTCTATAATAACAACTTCGCCTTTTGCTACTTCGCTGCCGTTTGCCAAAAGTTTTATGGGATCAGCTGTTTTGTTATCTAATTCTATAATTGAACCTTTTGTTATATCAAGCACTTTTTTTAAACTTATGTCAGTTTCGCCTAAAATAGCTGAAAGCTCCAATTCAACATCTAGCAAAAGATTATATGTTTTAGATTTTATGGGCGTATTTGGGCGCTCAACATTTTCTAATTTACTTATATCAAGCTTTTTTGCTTCTTTATCCAACTTTTACTCCTTAAAAGGCTTTTGACCTACAATTTTTACGCATATTTTATTTTTATGCATTCCCGGAATTACGTAGAATTTTTCTTTCTTGTTGACGCAGGCAATAAGTTCTTTATCCAGCCTTTGGTCTAATTTAATTACATCATCCGGTTTTAAATCCAGTACATCATTGATTTCAATTTGTGCCATGCCCAAAATTACTTGCATTTCAAGTTCTACTGATTTTATTTTTTCAAGAGTTTCATTTTTTCCTATTTCATTTGCAACAACTGTTGTGTGTTGATAGATATACTGAGGTGTTAATTTCGGTAAAACGGTTTCTAATACAGGATATGGGAAACATATATTCATTAAACCGAAATTCTTTTGTCCTAATCTTACTTCAAAAGAAATAAGTGTAACGATTTCGCCTGATGTTGTTATGGGAACGGAGTGATAGCCGTTTGCAAGGGCTACAAATTCGGATTTAACGGGCAAAATTGTTCCCCAAGCCTCTTCTAATATTTTTATTATTTTTTCGACAAATTTAATAGTTAAAAGCTCTTCAATTTGAGTCAGTTCTTTTCCTGTGTCATATACAACACCTGCTCCACCCAGCATTCTATCTAATACAACAGCTAAAATCTCAGGACTCATACCCATGGAGATTTCGCCTGATAATGGGTTTAGCTTGAAAATCATATTTTGAACATGCGAAGGCATTGAGCAAATATATTCTTCATAAGTCAATTGGTCAACTGAAATTACGTCAATTTCAACCTCCATTCTTAAATATCCGGTTAAAATTGTTGCAAGGTGTCTTACAAAATCTCTGTGAATATCTTGCAGAGCTTTTAAGTGTTCTTTTGAAAATTTATCGGGACGTCGGAAATTATAGAGTTTACAAGCCCTTTTAAACTCATTGGAAAATTCTTCATCAAGGTCCAGCCCTGAAGTTTCTTCGACTATATTATCGTCGTCTGTATTAAAATCCTGATTTTCCATCTTAATCTTAAATTATACTTTCCTAATATGAATAATACTATCAGATGGTTTCTTTGTCTATCATATTGCAAGTGGATATCTTAATTAAATATTGATTTTGCTATATAATATCGATATGGAAAAATTAGAACTTTTAGCTCCGGCACAAAATTATGCTTGCGCGGTTGCTGCAATTAATTGCGGTGCTGATGCTATTTATATCGGTGCGCCTGATTTCGGCGCAAGAAAAAACGCCTCAAACTCTCTTGATGATATTAAAAAAACGGTTGATTATGCCCATTTATTTAACGTTAAAGTTTATGTTACTTTAAACACTATTTTGAATGATGATGAATTAATTGAATGCGAAAAATTAATTAAAAAATTATATGATATTAAAGTAGACGCTTTGATTATTCAAGATTTCGGTATTTTAAAATTAGCTCTTGAAAATAAGCTTCCGCCGATAGTTTTGCACGCAAGCACCCAATGTGACAATAGAACAATAGAAAAAATAAAATTTTTAGAAGAGGTTAATTTTAAAAGAGCGATTTTAGCAAGAGAATTGCCCCTTGAAGATATTGAAAAAATCCGTAAAAATACGAATATTGAACTTGAACATTTTATCCATGGGGCTTTATGTGTATGTTATTCAGGACAATGCTATTTGTCATATTATATAGGCAAAAGAAGTGCAAACAAAGGAGAATGTGCTCAAGCTTGCAGAAAAAAATATTCTCTTGTGGATAAAAAGGGTAATTATATTCTAAAAAATCAATATTTGCTTTCTTTGAAAGATAATAACCTTTCAAAACATCTTGAAAAATTGATAAAAGCAGGTGTTATCAGTTTTAAAATAGAAGGCAGATTAAAAGACGAAAACTATGTAAAAAATATTGTTCTTTATTATCATAATTTGTTAAAGAATTATCCAAGAATTTCTTTTGGTGAGGTTGTTGAAGATTTTAATCCAAATCCTTATAAAACCTTTAATAGAGGGTATTGCGATGATTATTTATTTAATAGAAAAGACAATATCTATAATTTTGTAACACCAAAATCAACAGGTGAATATATTGGAAAAGTTATCTCATCTAATGATAAAAATTTCACAATTAAAACAAAAGAAGAAATAAACCCGCAAGATGGTTTGTGTTTTGTTATACAGAATGAATTACAGGGTTGTCTTGTTAATAAGGTTGAAAAAACAAAAGACGGAGTTAAAATTTTTCCTAATAAAAAAATTAATTTAAAAAAGGGTGATGAAGTATATAGAAATATAGATGTTAAATTTAATAAAATTCTTGAAAATTCAAAAATAAAAAGAAAATTAAAAGTTGATTTAGTGATTGACGAAAATAAAATTATTTTAAAAGATGAAAACAATAATAAAGTTGAACTTGAATATTCGTATAGTGAATTAGCCAACAATCAGGAAAAAATGAAAGAAAATTATATAAAGGCGTTGTCAAAAACTCAAGACAGCCCTTATATGATTAGAAAAATAACTTTTAAAGCCTCAAAATTGGGTTTTTTGCCTGTATCTGTTTTAAATGAGTTAAGACGAGAAAT
The DNA here is from genome assembly GCA_944326675.1 of Candidatus Gastranaerophilales bacterium. Classification (GTDB taxonomy): domain Bacteria; phylum Cyanobacteriota; class Vampirovibrionia; order Gastranaerophilales; family Gastranaerophilaceae; genus RUG14156. The sequence goes on along the minus strand of CALVET010000016.1, from coordinate 15,855 downwards.
TTTAGAAAAATTAAGCGAAAAAATTCTTTCTAATTACAAAACAAAAAAACAAAAGCCTATTGATATAGCGAAATATCCTCTTTTAGAGGGTGATTATCATTTAAATGTGCACAATAACTCAGCTTGCGAGTTTTACGAGCTTTGCGGTTGTAAAGTTAAAGAAAGAAGCTTTGAAAGTATTGAAGATTATAAAAATAAAGAACTAATGAGAACAAAACATTGTTTAAGAAGGGCAACTCTCGGATGCAAGAGCTCAGAGGAGTTATTTTTGGTTGATGAAAAAAATCTTCAATATCCTCTGAAATTTGATTGCAAAAATTGCGAAATGGTTATATTGGCTCCTTAGCGATAGTTATCTTTTGTTCTAAATGCGCATATAACTTCTAATATGCTTAAAATAAAGAATAATCCGAATACCAATAAATATGATTCATTCGAGTAGACCATTACATTGTTGTGTTTAATCGGCTCAAAAACATTCATCAGCATACCTGCAGCCATGCCCAAAAGTCCGACCATCATAAAAAACCCAAAGTTTTGAATTGAAACGGCGGTAGCAGAAACTTCATAGCGATTTATTAAATGCAGAGTAAGAATTAATAAAGGCGAAATACTTCCGATAAAAGATGGAATGCAGAAAATTAGCGCAATTATTTTTGAATGTATATCAAAAGCTAAAAATATGCATATACTTAAAATTGATAGTAAGGATAAAATTGAATAAATTTTGAAGATTATCGCTCTTTTGTTGTGAATTGTTTTTGATATAAATGCGGTGATTGTGCCTGCAAAAGCTGAAACCACAGCCATTATGGATAAAACTAAAGCTGCTGTATTAACATCAAAATAGCAAAAATCTTCCAAGAATTTTTTACCTATAACGCTTTGTAAAACATAATATAAGCCATAGTTTACAGAGCCGAATATAAAAAGATTTACATTTTCTTTTCTGCTTAAAATTTCCTTAAATGGAGATAGGGAAAACTTTGTTTCTTTTTCTATGTGTACAGGTTTAAATATGAATAAAATTACAAGATATAAAATTGCTAAAAATAAGGTAAAAAATCCTAAAAGGTAAAGCGAATTTTTCCAGCCTATTTCATTTACGCATAAAACAAAAGGCGCATTTGCAACAATTCCGCCGCTGTAACCTATAAAAAGAATGTATGAAACAGCCAAAGAAAAGTTTGAATCTTTTGCGTATTTTTTAACTTCTCTTATAGTGCTTAAATAAAATGTTGCTGCACCAAAACCAACTAATGCCCTTGAAAGATATAACCCCATGAGGCTTTCTGAATGAGGAAAAATTAAAGCTCCAACTGCAAAAACAACGCTTCCTATTGCCGCAACCCTAAAACCTCCGAGCTTATCCACCATCAGTCCTACAACTAATTGAGTAAGTGCATACACATAACAAAAAATTGCACCCAAAAGCGTAACTTTAGAGGCGGAAGCCATAAAATCATTTTGCAATAAATCAAATATTGCTCCCGGAATTGCTGCACGTTGAACATTGGCTAAAAAATAGAACAATGTCGCTATCGCAATTAAAATAAATCTTAGACCGTGTTTTTGATGTAATGACACAATTTTTTCCTATTTTTTAAATATAAAAAATACAGCCAGAACGATAAATATAAAACCGACTAAATAATTCCATCTGAAATGTTCTTTTAGATATAAAACGCTGAATATACTAAATACACTAAGCGTTATGACTTCTTGAATTGTTTTTAATTGCACAACATTATAGACTTCATTACCCAATCTGTTTGCAGGTACCTGGAAACAATATTCCAAAAAAGCAATAAGCCATGAAACAATTATTACCGTCCAAAGTGCGGTATTTTTGTATTTTAAATGACCGTACCAAGCGAAAGTCATAAAAACATTTGATATTATTAAAAGAATTATCGGACTAATATATTTAATCATAGCCTTATTTTATAACAAAAAAATTATTGAAAATACATTTCATAAATAATATCAGGTTTTTTATTTAGCATTTTGGGTTTATTTTTCCACATTTTTATCTTCATGTATGAGTCTTTGTTTAAAATTCTGAAAATCATTTCTTCCTGATACGGAGAATAATTGTTACACCCTTGTTTTAGTCCGCAGCCATTGCCTTTTTTGTAGCAGCCTTTTATTTTATAAGGTCTTATGGAAATATTGTTTGTTATATTTTCAAAGGTTATTCCTTGCGTTTCATCTGCTAAAATCCAATTAAAACCCATATCTCTTGCGTTTGTTTCATCTATAAACATAGGGGCGGTTGAAAAATCGGGATTTATCTTTGAAAAAGCATCATAATCAAAATACACTTTTATTGTTTTATTTTTTGAATTCCAAAAAGCTTTTTTGGGAAGCAAGTAGTCGTTTTTATTATATTTTTTATTTTTCTTCGTTGAATAATCAGCTACAATAAAGCTGATTAAAATTTCAGGATTATTAATTGAGATTGAATGTCTTGAAAAACCGTTTGCAATATCAGGGTTGTTTTTTAGTCCGTATTTTGCAATTTTATCTGCCGAAATCCAAGGGAGCTTATCTTCAATTTGATATACGTCTTTGTTAGGTTTATATGGTTTATTGCTGAAGATGATTGAATTTTTAACATAATCTGTTCTTTTTGCAAAAATTTCATCTTTTGATAAATATGAAAGGTTGCTCAAGGGTCTTAGTTTTATTTCTTCAAAATTTGTTTCATAATCAGATGAATTTTGAAATGAAACCTCTTGTTTAAATTGAAAATATTTTCCGTTATTTGCAAAATATAAAATTAAAGAAGTAAATACAATTAATAAAAAAATAAACCAAAAGCCTATTTGCAAAGGTTCTCTAAAGCCGCAATGAGGGCAGGATTTGTGTTTTTTGTTATCATAGCTGCTGTTGCAAAATCTGCATGCTTTTTGGTTTTTGTTGGTCATAAATATTTTTTACCATATAATTTTTATCATTCTACATCTTTTTGAATTATTTTAATTTGTCCTTATAAAAAATATATGTATATAATATTGATAAGTTAGATTATTGGTTGAGGATTTATGAGAAAGAAAATATTATCTATATTTGCGTTGTTGTTGTTTGGTTTGGGGAATTGTTTTGCAATTGATTTGAATAAACCTCTTGATGAGGCAATTCTTAAAAAATATAAAAAAGTTTCACAGGATGAAAATGTTATCAAGGCAATAGAGCTTTTAGACAGAACAACCGCAAAATATTCAAAAGAAGCGATTTTAGGAAAAAATTTAACGGAAAGACCTATTCAAATTGAATTTTTGAATTTAACCACAATTAATCCTATGTATATGAATTTTGATGCTTTGGGATGGAAAAAGAAGAAAAATCTTTTTATTTATATCAACGAAAAACATAAGGATGCTCCAATAGAAGCCTTGAGTGCAATTTTAGCGCACGAAGCAATTCATCAAGATGAGCATAATTCAATAAATGAAGAAACTTATGCTTGGACTTTGGAAGCTGCAGTATGGACACAGTTAACGGAAGACAACCCTGAATTAGAAAAAATCTCACACCCTTTGGTTGAGCGTGAGAATGTTATTAAAAAGTTGTTTGTTAGAGGAGATTATTCAAGCAAATATATCTATAAATTTGTTGTAACAAATAAAGGATATCAAAATTTGCCTGAACGTTCTTATGGTTTTGAAGAGCTCCTATAGGCTATTTGCCGTAGGAGTTTATGCTTTTTGAAGCTAAATGTGAAAAATATGCACATTTAAACTCGTCTGTTGCAAGCATTTCAACAGTTGTGGGGATAATTACCAAGAATGTATAAACAATCATTCCAAAAAATACAAGACTTAATAGTTCCAACATCATATAACCTCGCTAAAATATATCATCCTTACATGTATATTGACGGAAGGAACAAGTAAAAACTTTATAATTTTTCTTGGTTTGTTAAAAAATCTTTACATATTTTTATTTTTTATATTCTTAAATCTTCTTAGTCATATAATTGAAAGAAAAAAGAGGGAAGTATGAAAAAAATTTTATTTTTATCAATTGCATTAATTTTTAGTGTAAATTCATCTTTTGCAAAAGATTACAGTGCTTTTTGTTCGACAAATTCTCCCGATAAAACTTTTTTGGGTAATGTTGCGAGCATTTCCGGCTATAATTTAATTAATCGAAATATCATAGAAGGACAGATTGCAAAGGCTTTAAAAAAAGAAACTAACTCTAAATTTGATGTGAAAATGGAAAGTTTTTTTGCAACAAATGTTAGAAACGGCGAATTTAAGTCATTAAGCGCAAAAAGCGATAATATTTTTTATAACGGCATATATATGTCTGATGTAAATATTGAAACAATTTGTCCTTATAACAAGATAAGCTATAAAGATAAAACTTTGACTTTTGATGAAAATTTAGCGCTAAAATATTCCGCATCAATTACGCAAGAAGATTTAGATAAATTATTAAAAGAAAGTTCATATCAAAAGGCAATAGACAAAATGAATGCTGATGAAACAATTTCATCATTGATTCAAATTAAAAATTCAAATATTAAAATAAAAGATGATAAATTGGAAATCAGCTATAGTGTTTTGCCTTTGGCTAAGCTCGAAAGTATAAGCATATTTAAAAATCGTATTAAGCCGATTAAAGTTACGGTGGGTGCAAATTTAAAAGTTGAAGACGGAAATATTGAATTGTGCGATTTTGATTTTAACAACGTAAAAACTAAATATAACAGTTTGATACCTGTTATTAATATGTTAAATCCTTTGTCTTTTGCTTTAAATCTCGATAAATCAATAAAAGGGGAATTGGATATAGATAATGTCAAAATAGCGGATTCTAAAATTCAAATTGATGGAACGTTTTTAGTACCAAAGACTGTAGAATAATTTAAAAGCCCTGAAATTCAGGGCTTTTAAATTATTAATTAGAGCAATTTGTACAAGGGAATTTATAAATTTTAGCGTATTTAGCTAATTTTTTCATTTTTCTTTTTTCCATTCTTTTGAATTTTCTATAATCGCTCATTTGGCTTTTGCATAATTGAGCTTTTATATCTTTATCAAAACATTTGCATCTTTCTTTGGCATCTTGTTTTATACCTTTTAATGTTTCAATATCATCTTTATAGCTTGTACAATCATTTGCGCATTCTATTTTTTCCAATAAACAATTTTTGGCTTTTGTATATTTTGCATGGTATATTTCCATGTCTGCTTTAAAATCCTTATATAGCTCGTCCATGTTGCATTCTTGTTGTTTGGTTAAGCAAAGTGCAGCTTTCATTTTTTTGAATTGTTTATCAAAAAAGCATTGGTTATATATGCAATATTCGTCATCATCTTCAAGTGTGCATTTATCGCAGCTTTTCATTGTTTCTTTTGCGCAAGAGTTTTGTTGATTGGTTGTATCAGGCATTTTTTTACAATCAGAGCAGCTATTTGCATAACTGACAGAGCCTAGAAGGGCAAAAGTTAAACAATAAAATAAAAATTTCTTCATTTTTAAACCTTTCAAATCTACAGATATAAATTAGCAGAGGTTTTAAAAAAAATAATTCCCTTATTGGCTACATCTTATGGGGCTATTTAAAGATAATCTATACATAAAACAAGATATGAATATAAAATTCATATCTTGTTAATATTATTTATTAATTCAAAAAAAACTATTTTTTATTTACTAATTCTTTGAATTTTTTACCTGCTGAAAAAGCCGGAACTGTTTTAGCAGCAATTTTGATTTCTTTTCCTGTTTGAGGATTTCTACCTGTTCTTGCTGCTCTTTTTCTTGATTCAAATGTACCAAATCCAACTAAAGTAACTTTTTCGCCTTTAGCAACAGTTTTTTGAACTGTTTCTACTAAGCTGTTTAAAACTTCAGTAGCTTCTTTTTGAGTAACTTTAGCTTTTTTTGAAATTTCTTGTACTAATTCTTCTTTGTTCATTTAGAACCCCTTTCTATATCTCTGAAATGATTATATTTGAGATTTTGCCATGTTGCAAGTCTTTTTTTAAAAATTTTCAAAAAATTTATTTTTGCTATAATTTTTGTATGAAAAAATATTTTCAAAGGTGGTACGAAAAAAACGAATATCTTAATGCTTTTATGAATTTAATGTCTGATTTGGATATTGAATTGCAGTGTGAAATTGCAATTGATATTATAATGAAAGCCTCAACCATGTTGGATAGAGATTATACTAAAATGATACAAGATGTTGCAAATTACGACCCCAAAGATTATAAAAGATGGTATGATAAAAATCCCAATGTTCACCTTGCAATTGAGTCTTTAAGAGATTTGGATGAAGAACAGCGAGATGAAATTGTACAAGAATTTAGTGAAAAAATATTAAAATCTCATTATATACAGTTAGATGAAATTGAAGAAAAAGAAGAATAATGAAAAACATTTTAATTACAGGTGCAACATCAGGAATTGGTTTGGAAATTGCACATGTTTTAGAAAAAAATAATAAAATTTTTTTATCAGGAAGAAGAAAACTTGATAAAAACAATTATTTTGCCTGTGATCTAGCTGATATTTCCTCTGCGGATGAATTAATACAAAAAGCAAAAGAATATTTTAATTCTGAAATTGATGTTTTAATTAATTGCGCGGGACAATACATATATAAGCCGATTGAACAAATGACAAAACAAGAGGTTGATTACCTTTTAAATCTTAATTTTAAAAGTGCTTATATTTTGTCAAGCCTTGTTGTAGGGGGAATGAAGAAAAATAAATGGGGCAGAATAATTAATATAGGTTCGATTTCAGGCATGGTAGGAGAAGGAAGAGCAACTTTATATTCTGCTACAAAAGCCGCCTTAAGCGGATTAACAAAGGCTTTAGCTCTTGAGACGGCGCAAGATAATATTACGGTTAATCAAATTAACCCCGGCTGGGTTAAGACTCCTTTGGTTGACAGTGCTCTAACGGAGGATGAAAAACAGGAAGTAATTGATGTAACACCGCAAGGAAGGTTTATTGAACCGAATGAAATAGCTAAACTTTGTGAATATTTGATTTCTGATTTTGCTAAAGGTCTAACAGGACAAAATATTAATCTTTGTGCGGGTTTATCAATCGGATGTTAAAAAAAATCGAGAACAACGTTCTCGATTTTTTATGATTTAAACTGCTGATAAAATGTTTCTTTCACCTTGTCCGAGCAGTTTTCTTGTTGTGCTTGATGTGGAATCAGCAACAATTGTTTGACCAAGGGTTTTTGTTGCTTCTTTTCCGACATTTGCTGAAAGTCCATACATTCCGCCGCCGACAACAGCACCAACCGTACCTGAAACAAATGCTGATGTTGCTGCATTTTCTAATAATTCACCGGTATTAAATTCTACATCATCTTCAAAAGCAACGTCGGTTAAATAACTTGCTGCTCCTGAAACGCCTCCGCAAATTGCGCCGCATTTTGCACCGTTAAAGATAGAAAGACCTATTTTACCTGCTTTAATACCTGCACCAACACCTGAAGATACTGCGCTTGTTGTTCCTGTTAAAGCTCCTGAGATGGCGTCTTTTGCCATTTCTTTTGCATCTATTGCATCGCCATCAATATTATTTGTTGCTCTATCAAGAGTTTTAAGCCCTGTTTTTAGAGCTGCACCGATAGGAGCGCCTTTTGCAATTGCTGCAATCCAGCCTATCGGTCCTGCTGCGAGTGCTGTTGTTGCAAAAGCAATAGCGCCGATACCTGTTAAAATATTAGCTCCTAATTCAGACATTGTTTCTTGTTTGGATTGAAAATCTTCAATATAACTTACGGCTTCTTCAAAAGAAATTTCGCCGTTGTTATATTTGTCAACTAATTTTTCGCAATCTGAATTACTTAAACCTAAGTTTGTAATTTCTTTAAAACAATTCCAAGATTTCCCCAAAAATCCTTGTTCGTCTTGAACTTCTTTTAATTTGTTTTCAAGTTCTTGAGTTTTTGTTGAAATATAGGATTTGTTATAAAATCCGCCTAAATTTCCTGCATTCATATTTGTTAATGCTTCTGTCATACTAATAACTAACCTAATTAATTACACACATATATATAAAGTATTTTTTTATTGTAAAATTGCTATTGTTTTGATTAATGTAACAAATGTTAAAAACTGTTTTAAATTTTACTTAGATTATAAATTGCAATAGAATATAATAAATGTATCAGATAATTAGGGGAAGAGAATGGAAGTTTTGCCATTAAATGCGATTGTATATAATCAGGATAAAGTTAATTTAAAAGACGTAATAGCTCCGCCTTATGATGTTATAGATGAAAAATATCAAGATGAATTATATAAAAGAAGCGAATTTAATATTGTAAGATTAATTTTAACAAAAGGTGAGAATAGATACACTGACGCAAAAAAATATTTTGAAGATTGGAAAGAAAAAGAAGTTTTAATTAAAACAAAAAACCCTTCTGTTTTTTATATTATTCAAAAATATAAAAATGAAAAAGGTAAATTGATAGAGCGAAAAGGCTTTATTGCAAGAAATAAAATTGAAGACTTTGAAACTAAAAAAGTTCTACCCCATGAATATACAATGGGCGGTCCAAAACAAGATAGATTAAATCTTGTAGAAGCAACAGGCGCATTTTTCTCTCAAATATTTATGGTTTATGATGATAAGACAAAAGCAATTGAAAAAATGGTTGAAAAATATCTTTCTCAAAAACCTTTTATGGATGTTGTTGATGATTTAGGGGTGGAAAATATTGTATATTTAATTGATGAACCAAATGATATTAAGGTGATTGAAGAAACACTAAAGGATAAAACTCTTTTAATTGCCGATGGTCATCACAGATATGAAACATCAATGAATTATTCAAAATTACATCCTGAAAATGAATACGCAAAATATGTTATGAGCTATTTTACTAACGCTCAGGATGAAAATTTGGTAATATATCCAACTCATCGAATTATTCAAAAAGAAATAAACCCTAAGGATTTATTGGCAAAAGCTTCAAAATATTATGATATAGAAGTTTTGAGCGATAAAGATGATTTTTTGGAAAAAATCGAAGATGAAAATAAAAAACAAATTACAACAGGATTAATTTTAAAAAATGACAATAACTACTATGTTTTAAAATTAAAACCCGATGTTAATAAGTCAATAGATGCGCCTGAAGTATTGCAAAATTTGGATTTAGTCGTTTTACATGAATTAATTCTAAAAAAAGAACTTAACTACACAGACGATGAATTAATGGCACAAAATGGCGTAAAATATGAAAAGCAAGAGCCTGTTGCTTTTAATTCCGTTAAAAACGGAAGTGCAAGCGCTTGTTTTATAATGGCATATCCAAAAATGAAGGATATTATTGATATATCTTCAAAAGGCTATCGTATGCCGCAAAAATCAACATATTTTTATCCTAAATTATTATCGGGAATTGTAATAAACCCACTAAAATAGGGGAAAAAATGGAAAATTTAATTACAAATGATAAAACAGAACTCGGTGCAAATTATAATCCAATAACAAAGAGCGTTGATTTTAAATTGTATTCTAAAAATGCTCATAAGGTTTTGTTGTGCATTTTTGATAAACCGCAGGGCGAAGAGCCTATTATGACCCTTGAAATGAAAAAGGGTGATAATAATATATGGCAAACATCAGTAAAAGATTATGTTTTAAATTGTAATAAAGCACCTGTGTTTTATGGATTTAGGGTTTTTGGTCCTAATTGGGAATATACGGAAGATTTTGAACTGGCTTCTGATAAAGGTTTTAAATCTAAATTTGATGAGAGTGGAAATCGTTTTTGCCCCAATAAGGTGGCGTACGACCCTTATTCAAGAGAATTATCACATGTTCCTTCAGATGTAAACCCAGGTTTTAATATGTTTCGCTCGGGAGCAGGATTTCATTTGATTGATAATGCCAAATGGGCAATAAAATCCGTTTATAGCCCGACTTTAGACGTTAATGTTGCAAAAGTTGCACCAAGGGCTTTTAATTCTGAAATAATTGGTGAAGTGCATATAAAAGATTTGACTCAAAATATTTCAATGCCCGAAAAAGGCACCTACAGAGGGGCGGCAAAATTTGCAAAAAGCCTGAAAAATCTTGGTATAACGATGGTGGAGTTTTTGCCATTAAATGAGTTTGATTCAAGACAAAACGGCATAAATCATTGGGGGTATATGCCTTTAGGATATTTCAGTTTATCAAGAAGATACGCTTACGATAAGTCACAAGGGGCAATATTAAACGAGTTTCGCTCCATGGTTGATGAGCTTCATAAAAATGATATTAAAGTTTGCCTTGATATGGTATACAACCACACAGGTGAGGGTGGTCTTGTAAATCATAATGTGGATGACGCCAATTTGTTTTCTTATGCTTTAATAGATAATCAATCTTATTATAAAACATATAAAAACGGCTATTATCGTTCTAATTCCGGTTGCGGAAATGACTTAAATATCAGCAATGAAGGCGTTTGGAACTTAGTTGTGGACTCTTTGGTTTATTGGGTTAATCAAGGAGTGGACGCTTTTCGTTTTGATTTAGCGGCAGCATTAAATGAAAACAGCTGTACTTGTGAAGAAATGTATGACAGTGTCAATTCTTTAGCGGGTAAATTAAAAGAGCGATTGGAAGAAAAAAATATAAAAGTTGTTGATGATTTTTCAAAAGCACAAGATGGAGTTATTTTAATAGCAGAACCCTGGACTTGTGGTGGAAAAAATTGTTATCAATTAGGTCAATTTGCTTCTTTTTGGGCAGAATGGAATAATGTATTTCGTGATACGGTAAGAAAAATTACCCTAAGACCGCTTGAAGTTACCCCTTCGGATATGAAAGACATTATTGAAGGCACCCCTTCAAAGTTTAAAGGTTTAGATAAATCTGTTAATTATATAGCTTCTCATGACGGTTTTTGTTTATATGACTTAAATAATTTCACCCAAAAAAGTTCTTCAACTCAAGGAGGCTCAAGCTGGGAAATTTGCGGGGATTATGGCGGAGATTTTTATAAAAAAGAAAATGCAATAAGAAAACAGCTTGCGTTTTTATTCATGTCTTACGGTATTCCTATGATTCAAGTCGGCGATATTATAATGCATACTAAAAATGGCAACAGCAACAGCTATAATAAAGACGACGGTACAAATTATTTGAATTGGGAAAAGGCAACAAGAAAAGATACTTTTGAAAACCGAACAATGGAATATATAAGAAATTTAATTAAATTCAGAAATGAACATCCAATCTTTAGAAGCAGAGAATTTGTTAAATCTCTTACATATCACTATGATAACGGTAAAATAGCTCCGTTTGATAATCGCGGATATTGGGATAATAATTGCGATTTGTTCTTCGGAGTGTTGATTAATTCAAACCCGAACAGAATATATATTGCGTCATCTAAAAATGATGAACCTTTAAATATTATGCTGCCTGATAATCTTGAGGGAAAATCTTGGCACAAGTGTCTTGATACAACGGATTTTTCAAATATCAATCTTGAAGTTAAGGATTATATTGAAAAAAAATATATAATTAATCCGCAAGGATTAGCGGTATTTATGGAAGTATAAAAATGAATGATTTATTGAAAACTTATTTTTTAGTTTATTTTTTAATCATTTTTAAAAATTTTAAAAATGACAGTGTAATTAAAAAGTTTCTTGAATTTTTAAAAACTTTTGAAGATGAGAATAATTTTGAAAAAACTATCGGAACATATTGCGATTTTGTTTCAAGTTTGAATGAAGAAAAATGTGATAACTTTTCTTCATATATTAAAAAAATTGTCTATAATACAAAAATTGACTTGCAATTTAGAGAAAGAATAGAAAAAGAGTTAAAAATAATTTCAAAATTAACAAATATTTCTTTTGAGCTTATAAAGGATGAATTAAATAAAAAATTTGATAAATATCTTGATTTATTGAATAATTTGCCTGAATTTAAAAACACTTTTCATGAATTTAAAATTTCCGATTTTGAAGATATAAAAATGCAATGCGACGAAATATATCAAAAAAATCGAGCCTTTATTTTTGACAATAATTTAGACATTAGACCCATAGATATAAATGAAAATTTATCTTTTAAAAATTTAAAAGGATACACTGAGCAAAAAAAAGTGCTTTTTGAAAACACAAAAGCTCTTTTGGATGGTTTAAAAGTTAATAATATTCTTTTATACGGTGATGCAGGCTGTGGAAAATCATCAAGCGTTAGGGCTTTGTTGAATGAATTTAGTGATTTAAAAATCGTTCAAATATTTAAAAATAATTTAATTAATCTTGATAAATTATATGAAAAATTAAAAAACCTTCCTTATAAATTTATTATTTTTGCCGATGACATTTCTTTTGATGAGGCAGATGACACCTTTTCAACAATGAAGGCCGTTTTAGATGGTTCTTTAATCCAATGTCCCAAAAATGCGGTAATTTATGCCACATCAAACAGACGTCATTTAGTGAAAGAATCTTTTAAGGCAAGAAAAGGCGATGAAATTCATCTTAATGATACAATTAACGAACTAAATTCTTTATCAGAACGTTTTGGGATTAACTTATTATTTTCTAAACCAAATAATAACGATTATATTAAAATCGTTTTGGATTTAGCGAAAGATTACAACTTGGATATAGATGAAAAAGTTCTAATCGAAAAAGCGCAAAGAATTGCTTTAATTAAAGGTTCGACAAGCCCCAGAATTGCTCGTCAATTGATTGATAACCTTGTTGCTAAAGTTGAAGTATAATTTATTCTCTTGAAAATACTTCAAGTAATAAAGGATTATCTGATTTAATCGGGTTAAAATAAGCGCAAGATGCAACCATTGCAGCATTGTCCGTGCAGTATTTCAAGGCGGGAGCGTGGGTTATATAGTCTTGGGCTTTTAATTCTTGAAGTCTTTTTCTTAGTTCAGAGTTTGCGGCAACTCCTCCTGCCATGACAATAGTTTTGCAGTTTAATTTATCGGCAAAATATTTTGTCTTTTTGATTAGAGTATCTGCTACTTTATATTGAAAACTTGCAGCAATATCTTTTTTGGGCAGTTCGTCGGGTTTAAATTTTTTAATTTCTCTTAAAACCGCTGTTTTTAAGCCCGAAAAAGAAAATTCATCAATTCCTACTTTTGCTTCAGGGAAATTAAAGGCATTTTTGTTGCCTTCTTGGGCCATTTTATCAAGCAAAATTCCTCCAGGGTATGGAATAGAACATAATCTTGCCACTTTATCATAAACTTCGCCTACTGCGTCATCTATTGTTTGAGCTAAAATTTCTTGTTCAGAGTAATTTTTAACGCGGATAATTTGAGTGTGTCCGCCTGAAACCAAAAGGCATATAAAAGGAGGCTTTAGGTTCGAATCAATAAAATTAGCGCACACATGTGCATTTAGATGGTTTACTCCAAGAAAGGGCTTATTGTGAACAATTGAAAGAGTTTTAGCGGCATTTAAACCGACAAGTAAACATCCAACCAGCCCCGGCCCTACTGTTGCAGAAAAACAATCCAGTTCATCGGGAGTGATTTGAGCTTGTTTATAGGCTTCTTTGATAATTAAATTAATTGAGTTTAAATGTTCTCTTGCGGCAACCTCAGGAACGACGCCTCCAAACTTTTCATGGGTTTTTATTTGGCTTGATACAATATTAGCCAATACTTCGCGCCCGTCTTTTACAATAGCGCACGCAGTTTCATCACAGCTTGATTCTAAACCTAAAATTAACAATTTATTTTCCTTCTAAAATTTTTGTTGTAGTTTTATTAACTTTTGTTATAATGATAGCATGAAAAAGAATATTCTAATTTCATTTTTTATTTTATTGAATATATTGGCATTTAACCCTTCTTTTGCCGATATTGAAGGTGATGCTGCCGTGCTTTATAATGAAGCGATAGACTTATATAAACAAGATGATGTCAATCGTTCAATTGAGTTGTTTAAAAAAGCAATTGAACTTAAACCGGATTTTTATGAAGCACATTATAATTTAGCGCAAATTTTAATGTCTGTTAATAAAAATGATGAAGCATATAATTCTTTATTGGAGCTGGTTAAATTAAAGCCAAATGATTCTGAAGCTTTATATAATATCGGTAAAATTCAATATAAAAGAGGCTATCTTTCAAGCGCCCATTCTTATTTGATTAAAATTCCGACCACTGCTCCTCAGTATGAATCTGCTAAGATTTTAATAGATAAAATTGAAAAAAGGCAAAAAGAACTAGAACTTGAAAATAAAATTAAACAAAATAAAACAACCTATGACCCTCAAGGGCTTGCATTAGGGGTTGAACTTGCGTCTTTTGAGGCGCCATCCGGAATTGCTCTTGATGATAGAGGAAATATTTATATTGCAAGTTTCTTGGATAACACAATTCATAAAATATCAATATATGGTCAAAAGTCCGTATTTTCAAACTCTGTTTTAATTAGAGGACCAATCGGACTTGCCATAGATAAAAATAACAATATTTATGTTGCAAATTATAGCGCAAATACTATAGTTAAAATTACTCCCGAGGGAAATGCAAGCATATTTTCTAAGGTTCAAAAACCTTACTGCTTGATTTATGATGCACAGAATAATAAACTATATGTGACAGAACAAGAAACAAATAAATTAATAAAATTTGATTTATAGTTTAATTATTGCACTATGTCTGTTTGGAGTTTTGTTTTCTTTTCTGTATGAAAAGAATTTATCATTATTTTCGATAGTACAATAAGGGCAAATATCTATATTTTTTACGCCGATTTCTTCGAGCTGGCGTTTGTTTATGCCTTTTAAATCGGCAAAATTATCTTTAAATAATCCTTCTTTATTTTTAGTGGTTGAAGATAGTTGTTCTATTGCTTCTCTTGACGTTTCAAAATATTCAAAAGAAATACAAGGACCAATTATAGCTATAATATCATCAGGATTAGTATTATAAACTTCTTTCATTTTTAAAACAGTCTTAGGGGCGATTTTTTGGGCTGTTCCTCGCCAGCCCGCATGGGCTATTGCAGCGATATTATTTTTTGGGTCGTAGAAAATTACAGGTGTGCAATCAGCAAAATTAAGATAAATTGCATAATCTTTTTTATCTAAAATTAAGGCATCGCAATTTGGATAATCTTTTTTATTTTCCTCTATAATTTCAATATTTGCGCTATGAGTTTGGGTCGGCTTAATTAAATTTTTAGGGTTAATTTTTAAATAATCGCAAATTAGATTAATGTTATCTTTTACAATTAAATCTCTGGAAGTGAAAAAATGTTCAACATCAAGTAATGTTGAATAATATACATCTTTATTCTGAATTTTTTTAACTTTAAACATCTAAAAGATTATACCATGGTAAAATAAAATTATAGAAGAAATGAGGTTAATATGTCTGAAATAATTAATTATACTACTTATGGCACTTGTTCAAGACAAATAAACGTTGAAATTGAAAATGACATCATAAAAGATATTGAATTTATCGGCGGTTGTAACGGCAATTTAAAAGGAATCAGAAGTTTAGTAATCGGTATGAATATTAATGAAGTAATTGCAAAATTAAGAGGAATTATGTGTGGTTCAAAGCCGACAAGCTGTCCTGATCAATTGGCAATTTGTCTTGAAGAATATATTAAAGAAAAATCAAAACAAAAAGCAGGTGTTTAATATACTAAATCCGCACCCTTTAAAGGTGCGGATTATCAAATTTTTCTTCCTCTATTAATATGATATAGAAATTATTTTCTATATTCTTAAACTCTTTTTATTATCTTGCTATTCTGAAGTTAATCATTGCTTTGTGGTTAACAGCGATTAATTCCATTGAATTCCAGAATTCGTTAGGTTGAATAGTTGATTTAGTGTTGTCTAGGTTTACAG
>CALVET010000015.1 GCA_944326675.1 Candidatus Gastranaerophilales bacterium | reverse complement strand
ATGCGGATTGATTTGCACTGTTACCACTCCAGCAGCATTTTTCATTTTTTGCATTACACTCTACCCCTGTACTTACATTATTAACACTGTCAGGAATTGTTAATATACTACTATCACCCATGTTCTTCGCCGTTACACATAAATCATCAATCTGCATAAAATCAGGACTCGGACACGTAAAACTTGCACAAGGATAATTAGAAAAAGGACTTTCTAAAATATACCCATCCTTACAAGATAAACACTCAACCTCGCTGCAGCTTGCACAATTGGCAAACCTTCCGGAACAAGGTTCACATGTTTGTTCACTGCTATTTAAATATTCTCCAAAAGGACAAATTAAACACTTATTAGAATTACACTTTGTGCAATCAGTCCCATATTTATCAACACACTTTTTGCAGCTGCATGATTTATCATCCCTATATTCATCCGCTCCACAAGATAACCCTGTACATGCTATACAAAAATTACTTGTGCATAATGTACAATTTGCAGTGAATTGAGAACACTCCGTTGTGATATCAGATACAGCACCGCCTCCAAAAACGTTAGATGAAAATTTCTTTGTAATCAAAGGAGTGAATGCTGCAGTTATACAAGAAATTACGATTAAACTAATTAAGAGCTCAACTAAGCTGAATGCCTGAAAAAATTTTGCATTTTTTAGTAACATATTTATTAACTTCCTAATTGATATTCCAAAAAATATATGTAAATTTTTATCTTTAAGTATGTTACTATATTATTATAATTTATTAAACATGTACATCACCCAAATGAAATATTTTTTAATTATAGTGAGTAATACAGCCTATAGTGCTTTTTTTGATGGCTTAATTTTTGTTAATAAATATGTTACTAAACTCGATTGATAGTAACTTAATTATGGTTCATAATTTTAATTGCAGACCTTATCATATAAGTAACGTACTTATTAAGGAAGTTGTATGGATAAAGTGTCCCTTGGAAGAAAAATAAAAGAAGCAAGACTGATAAAAGGCTTGACGCAAGCTCAGCTGGCAGAACTTGTTTCGCTTCATGAAAAGCATATTTCAAGAATTGAATCCGGAAAATATATGCCGACTTTAGATAATATTGTTAAAATTTTCAAGACTCTTGATATAGAATTTAAAATGAGTAATTTAGATATAAATACTCCTGTTGAAAATAATGTTATAAAAACAGAGCTTTTAAAATTTATTAATAATTCATCAGAAAACGAGCTTGAGTTTTATCTTACTTTATTAAAGCAAGCTCAAAAAGGATTAATGAAATATAAGTCATCAATAATAAGTAACTGATTATAATTCAATATCTTCCCAATCGCCCATAGAACGGAGTTGTTTTTCTTTAATTCTGTGAACGGTTGCGTCGACAAGAAGTTCAAATGATTTATAGTCTTTGATTTTGGGAGAAAACTCTTTAATTAAAGTATCTCTTACCATTTTTTCAAGTTTTTCATTATCTTTATTTATATCTTTTGTGCTTTCAGGAATAAGGTAATCTATATATCTTGAACCTATTTTATAATCTTGAAATTGTGAAAACATTGCCCATTTTAATTTCGGGCTTAAATCTTTTAATTTTCTCACAATTTTAAAGTTTTTAAAATTCATTTTGACCTCTTGTTTGATTTTGTCATGGTGTTTGTTGATTATTAAAAGTTTACTGAATAAATAAAGTGTTAAACTAATGAGAACATGTTTACAAAAGTTTACTTTACTAAATTATATAGTATTTTTTGTATTTTGCAAAGAATTAATATTTATCTTTTGAATTGGCACAGATTTGTGTAAAATTTGAATTTATGTAAAATTTGATACATACTTTTATTAGATTTTCTTTACATCTAAAAATTTTTAAAATATAGTAAAAATAAAAGTAAATTTAAGAGGGCTAATAAGTGGATAAGTTCAAATTAGATAATTATGACAGACAACCTGCAGAATATCCCAGATATTCAAATAATGCTAATATTAAAGTAGTCGGTGTTGGCGGCGGCGGTGGCAATGCTGTTAACAGAATGATTGCTTCAGGTTTAAGCGGCGTTGAATTTTGGGCTATGAATACTGATGCGCAGGTTCTTGAAATGTCCAGTGCCCCAAGAAAAGTTCAACTTGGTACTAAGTTAACCAATGGTCTTGGTGCAGGTGGCAATCCTTCAGTTGGTGAAAAAGCAGCAGAAGAATCAAGAGAAGATATTACTGTTGCACTTGATAGTGCCGATATGGTATTTGTCACTGCAGGTATGGGCGGTGGTACCGGAACGGGTGCTGCTCCTGTTGTTGCTAAAATAGCAAAAGAAATGGGTGCATTGACTATTGGTGTTGTTACAAAACCATTCAAATTTGAAGGTAAGAAAAGATTAGCTCAAGCACTTCAAGGACTTGAAAAATTAAAAGAAAATGTTGACGCATTAATTGTTATTCCAAACGACAAATTAATGGAAGTTGTTGAACGCAGAACAACATTTAAAGATGCATTTTCTGTTGTAGATGAAGTCCTTTTATGTGGTGTTCAAGGTATTTCAGATATTATCCTTGTAGGCGGTTTAATAAACGTTGACTTTGCTGATGTTAAGACAATCATGCAATCATCAGGTTCAGCCTTAATGGGTATCGGTAAATCTTCTGGTGAAGGTAGAGCAATGGAAGCTGCTAAACTTGCAATTGATTCAAAATTGCTTGAAACTTCAATTAACGGTGCGACCGGTATTATCATGAACGTAACAGGTGGCCCTGATATGACATTGTTTGAAGTAAATGAAGCTGCAAATGTAATTCATGATGCAGTTGCTGATGATGCGGATGTTATATTTGGTGCTGTTGTGGATGATAGAATTCAAGGTGAAATTCAAATTACAATTATTGCAACAGGTTTTGAACTTAAAAACGGTGAAGTTTCCGCTCCAAGCACATCAGACAGTAAATTATCAGCAGCAGGCTTGTTTGGAGGATTTTCTTCATCAGGAATGGGCAGTTCTTCTTCATTCCCGTTTGGTATGCCTTCAGGTTCTGAAGAAAAGCCTAGAGAACAATCTGCTCCTTCTTCATCAAGTTCTTTAGATATTCCTGAATTTTTAAATCCTAAGAATAGACTTTAGAATTAAATAAGGATAAGTTTAAAAATGCGATACTGATTAATAAAACAGTGTCGCATTTTTTACTTTTTATTTTCAATAAAATATAATAGAATAGAAATATGGAGTTAAAACAAAAAAATACGAAGTTTTTATTTTTGGTATTTGCTTTTATATTCATTGTAATATATTTTGCACTTGCGCCATTTTCGCAAATGAAATCGTATAATTTTTTATATAAATTGACTCTTAAAAATAAAGTTCCGTCATCTGATGTTGTTTTGATTGCAATTGATGATAAATCTTTGCATGAAATCGGCAGGTGGCCTTGGAAAAGGGAATATTATCTTGAAATATTTGATTTTCTTCAAAATTATACAAAAGCAAAAGTGATGGGCTATGATGGTTTGATAATGGCTCCTGATTTTGAATATCCTTTAAGCGATAAAAAATTTTTTTCCTCAATAAATAAATTTAAAAATCTGACAACAGGCGTTGCATTTTCTTATGATGAATTTGAAAATAACATAGATAAAGATTACTATAATAAATTATTGGCGGCAAAATCAGATGTAAAAATAATTGACAAAAGAACTAAAAATAAAAACCAAAGCGATTTTAAAAGCTTCACGGCATTACAAAACGAGTATTTCAAAAACGTTAATTCTATTGGGTTTGTTAATGTTCCTACGGATTCAGACGGATATATACGTCAAATTGCACAAATAATTGAGTATAAAGGAAAGTTTTATCCTTCTCTGTCTTTTTTGATGTTCAGTAAATACACGGGAATAAAAGAATTTATTTTATCTGATAGTTATATTTTTGGATTTTCAGATAAACATACTCTTAAAATTCCAATTGAAAATAAAAAAGGCATGGCTTTGAATTATATTTGTTTTTATAATTTAAAAGACGCATATTATTCACACAAAAAATACAGTGCTTCAGATATTATTAATTCTTATAGGGCGATAAAACAAGGTAAAAAGCCTATAATAAATCCTTCTGTTTTTGATAATAAATTTGTTTTTATCGGCGCAAATGCTAATGCTCAAGCTTTGAATGATATAGCAAGAACGCCGATTAGTGAAACATTTTCAGGGTTAGATATTCAAGCAACAAATTTTGATAATTTATTGTCAAATCGTTTCTTTAGGATGTCCAGTCCTTTGTATAATTTCTTTATTTGTTTATTTATGTTCATTTTAGTGTTTGTATTAATTAACACTATGCCGATAGTGGGAGCATTGTTGTCTTGTACATCTATAATGATTTTATATATGTTTTTTGCATTGTTTATGTATTACAACAAAGTTGCAATAAGTGTTATTTTGCCTGAAGTTTTTGTTATTGTTTCTATAGCTTGTGCTTATTCATACAGATATTTAATTGAAGATAATAAAAAAGTGAAGATACAAAAGGCAATGGGAAAATATTTGTCTTATGATGTAATGCAAAATGTTGTAAAAAATATTGATAATATTTCTCTTGGCGGCAAAAGGGCAGATATTACGGTTCTTTTTGCGGATATAAGAAATTTTACTTCAATATCTGAAAACATGGACGCTAACAGTGTTTCTATGATTTTAAACGAATATTTTTCTGCGCTTGTTCCAATAATAGAAGGTCATAACGGGGTTTTAAATAAGTTTATGGGTGATGCCGTTTTAGCAATATTTGGAGAACCCAAAAAAAGTGATAATCATGCACTGGATGCTGTAAAATGTGCATATAAAATGCTTAAAAAAGTAAAATATCTTCAAGATAAATGGATAGAAGAAGGTAAACCAAGAATAGAAATCGGAATAGGTATTTCATCGGGTGAAGCTTTTATTGGAAATATTGGTTCTCAAGAACGTCTTGAATATACTGTCATTGGCGATACAGTTAATACTGCAAGCAGAATAGAAAATTATAATAAAGTATATAGAACGAATTTTTTAATAAGTGAAGCAACTTATGAAAAAGTTAAAGATTATGTTGATGTTATTACAATAAAAAATGTTGCCATTAGGGGAAAAGAAAATAAAATTAATCTGTATGAAGTTATAAGAGTGGTTGATTAGGAATAAGTTTTGAGTTTTGATGAAATATATGAAAAAATAAAACAAGCAATAACTCTTGAGATAAAATACCAATACATTGATTTTGACGGACGAAAGATGAATTTTTCAAAATTTATGATTGGAATTTTGAACGAGGTTTTAAAAAAGATAAATAAAATTGAAAAACAGAATATTCTTCATCTTATTAATCTTTTTGAGTCTTATCATATTGATAGTGTTAACAATAGAAAATATACAATCGACAGAACTCTTGAAACTTTTGCGCGTTTAAGGAAATTAATTAAACCAAAAAAAGAAAGTCAAGCTGAAGAAAAAAAACAATATCAAGAAGAAATTGAAGATATCGATGTTGCTTTTGTGAAAGGTGTTGGCCCTGTAATAGCTAAAATGTTTAATAAAATGAACATTTTTAAAGTAAAAGATTTAATTGAATATTACCCTCGAAAATATGTTAATTATATTGGTCAAAAGAAAATCAGAGATTTAAAATTGGGGGAAACTGTTTCTTTTTTCGCTAACATAATAAAAGTTACTCACAGGACAACAAAAAATAAGCTGACTATTTTTACGGTCTATGTAAAAGATTCAACAGGGGTTATGCCGATTAATTTTTTCACTAAAACTGATAATCGAAGATTAATTGAGCATTATAAAAAAATGTATCCGATAAATTCCAGCGTGATGGTTTTAGGAAAAGTTAAGTTTGATGATTATCTGTCTGCCACAACGATTGATAAGCCTCAAATTCAGGTTTTGGGTCAAGGTGAAGCTCTTGAGTTTAATAAAAATTTGATAATGCCTGTTTACTCTTTAATTGAGGGGTTAAATCCTAAAACCTTAATAAATGCAATAAATAATGCGCTGATTAAATTTCAGGATAAAATATGTGAGCCGTTACCGAACTATATTTTAGAGGAATTAAATTTAGAAGATAAAAAACAAGCAATTTTTGATATGCATAATCCTAAAAGTCAGGAGCAAATTGATAAAGCCAGATATAGGCTAGTCTTTGAAGAATTTTTTTCCATGCAGCTTAATTTGGCATTATTGAGAAAAGAAAATCAGAAAAATAAAACTATTAAGCTTTCAATTAAAAAAGATGGTTTAGTGGAGCGATTTATTAAAAATTTACCCTTTGAATTAACCAATGCGCAAAAAAAGGCGATTGATGAGATTATGCAGGATTTAAATTCAGAAATACCCATGCAAAGGCTTTTGCAGGGTGATGTGGGTTCAGGAAAAACCGTTGTTGCGGCAATTATTTTGCTTTGTGCAATTGAAAACGGATATCAGGGAGCAATTATGGCGCCTACTGAAATTTTGGCTATTCAACATTATAAAAATTTTTCAAATTGGTTAATTCCGTTGGGTTTGAGTGTTGGATTGTTCACGGGGAAAAATAGTGCAAAAATAAAAAAAGAAATGTTGACTAATTTAAAAAATGGTCAAATCCACGTTGCTGTTGGAACCCATGCATTAATTCAAGAAGGGGTTGAATTTAAAAACTTAGGCGCAATTGTAATTGATGAACAGCATAGATTTGGGGTAAAGCAAAGAAATGCACTTTTAAATAAAGGCAAAATGCCTCAAATGCTTAATATGACAGCGACACCTATTCCAAGAACTTTGGCTTTGACTTTGTGCGGAGATTTAGATGTAAGCGTTATTGATGAGCTTCCGAAAGGCAGAAAACCAATCATAACAACCTTAGGCGGACAAAGTGAAAGAAAGAGAATTTATGATTTAATTAAAAAAGAAATTTTCTTTAAACATCAAGCATATATCGTTTATCCTTTAATTGATGAATCTGAAGCAATAAGTGCCAAGGCAGCCACTTTGGAAGCTCAAAAACTGCAAGAGGGCGAATTTAGTCAATATAAAATAGGGCTTTTGCATGGTAAAATGTCAAATTCCGAAAAAGATGAAGTTATGAATGATTTTAAAAGCGGCAAATTTGATATTCTTGTTGCAACTACAGTCGTAGAAGTCGGCGTGGATAATCCCAATGCTACAGTTATTGCTATAGAAAATGCCGACAGAATTGGTTTATCTCAGCTGCACCAGCTAAGAGGCAGAGTAGGAAGGGGTGAAAGCCAGTCATATTGCGCTTTAATTACACAAGGCAGTGCTGAAGTTAAAAATAGACTTTCTATTATGACAAAAACAAACAATGGTTTTGTGATTTCTCAAAAAGATTTGGAATTAAGAGGCCCGGGGGAATTTTTGGGGACAAGACAATCGGGTCTGCCTGATTTTAAGTTGGCGGATATTGTGAATGATTCTGATATTTTGGAGTTAGCTCGAAAATATGCTCTTGATTTTGCAAAAAAGCAAAATATAGATGATTTTCCGATTTTAAAGAACGAGGTTGAGGCGAACAATCTTTTTAGAGGCTAGGTTATTTGTTTAACGATATTGGTGGATGTAACTCTGACTCCGAATTTGTCTTCAATAACAATAACTTCCCCTTTTGCTACAAGCTTTTGATTGACAAATATTTCAACTTGTTCGCCTGCAATTTTATTTAATTCTACTATAGAACCTTTTTCAAGTTCCATAACCTCTCTTATTGTTGATTTTGTTCTACCTAATTCAACGCTTATGTGCATTGGAATATCAAGCATAATATCGAGATTTTTTTTAATTGCGTGGTTTACCGTAATATTTTCAAATTCTTGAAATTTTACGGGTCTAACGGTTATTAATTGATTATTTGAAGACTCTTCTTGGTTTTGCAGATTATTTTTTTCAGTTTGATTTTCTTTATCAGCTTTTTCGGCTGCCGATAAATCCTCATTGCTTATTTCAGAAGTTAAATCTTCATTTATGTTGTTTTTATTTTCTTCCATTTTTTTATTGAATAATAAATTGTCCGAAACTAACTCTCATAACTTCTCTTTGACCTTCAAAGACGTTGTTAACCATTTCTGTTATTTCTTCTTTTGCTAATTCTTTTCCTGTCGGAGTAGATAATTCATCAGAAGTTTTGTTTGATAAAACTGAAATAACGGCATCTCTGATTGCAGGTTTATAACGTTCCATTTCTGATATTATACTTGCATTTGGGTCAACAGGAGTGCTTGCGCCGTGTCCGCCTTGGGGCTTGGCATCCGCCATAGCTTCTGAAGTTGCAATTTCTTCTTCTGTTTTAGATAACTCCATTGCAATTCCGACTTTTAAATAGCGTCTTGGTGTTGCGTCAGCCAGATTTAAAATAAAATCCCCTAAATCAAGCAAAATGCCTTCTTGCTGAACATCTTGTGTTTCGTCAATTTGTTCTTCATCAGTCGGCATTAGTTTTGATATTTTTTTATTAAATGATGAATCCAACAGAATATACATGATAATCATTGCAATAATTATTACGATTAACATTACAACATTATTGATAATCATTATTGCATTGGGACTTAACTCAATTTGTTTTTTATTAGGATTTTTATCTTCTTTATCGTTTAAAGGTTTTACCATATTTCCTCCGTAATCGCTTATAGCCATTCTTCATTTTGCGGGTTTTTCTTTTTGAATATTTTATTCTTAAGATTGATTATACCATTTTTTGTTTTATTTCCCACATTTTTTATTCCGTTTTTAGTATCATTTGTAAATTCAATGATATTATCTTTTGTGTCTTCTTTTAGTTTTTCTGTATCCCATTTTTGTCTGTCAATTTCTGACAGTTCTTTTTTGGAACCTATGTTGTGCTTGTCTTTAGCATATTGTTTAAGATTTTCTCTTGTAATATAAGTAGGCGGTTCAACATAGTTTGGATTTAACATTTTCATTTTAACATTATATGCAATATCGGGACTTATATATTTAGAGTATTCTTTTAATCTCAACATTCCTTCGTAATTGTTTGAAATTGTTGTATCGAGATTTTTCATTTTGTTATTTCTTATGTTTTTAGCGTATATACTTTCCCATAACATAAGTTCTTTGTCTACATCAACAAATGCAACATAAACACTCACTCTGTGAGTTGGATTTACTACATCCATTCCGGATACGTTAAATACATTCCAAACAGTGTTTTTTAAAAAATCTCTTTGAATATCCATACCCATGGATACAATAATCATTTTTTTAACACCTATATTCTTGGCGATTTTTTTTAAGAGTGGATATTCTATGTTATAGCCTTGTTGAAGTCCTTGCAGTGATTCAAGGTCATATTGTCTTAATCCTGCTGCTTTTAGCGCATTTTGAGTTGTGTCAATAGCAACAACCTGAACATTTTTTTTATTTAGTTCGCCTTTAATATCTTGTGCAAAAAATAAGGGAGTTCTGTAATACGCATTATAGTAGTTAATTGGTGTTAAGAGTGTGTCTGTAATTATGCCCACTTTTTCTAGCGCAAAGCAATTTGGGCTACTACAAAACAGCATAAATAATAATAAAAATAATTTAAATATAATTCCCCTCATCATAACAATAAGATTATCAACTATATTATTTACATTTAAAATCATATATTTAGTTGATTTTTTTGACTTTATTAAATTTTTTATTAAATAAAAAAATGAACAGGTCGTTATATTTCATAGCTTAGTGTGCTTTGAAAGAATAATCTAATGCCTTTTAGATACAGATTGCAAAAAATTCTTGAAATAAGAATAAGAAAAAAAGAAGAGCAACTCCAAGTTGTAATAAAAGCGCAAGAAGAAGTTAGTCGAATTGAATATTTGATAATCGAAAACAGAAAACAAATCGAAACCTTAACAAAGCAGATGAGAAGCGCTGATCCTATGATGTTTGATCAATATGATAAATATATTAAACATCTTTGGGAAGAAGATGAAAAACTCCAAGAAGAAAAAAGACAAGCGATTGAAAATTTGAACAAAGAAAAAGAAATATTAAAAGTTAAAGAACAGGAAGTTAATGTTTTAGAAAAACATAAAGAGCACCAAAAAGAAGATTATATTAAAGAACAAAAAGCGCTTGAATTAAAAGAATTAAACGAAATAGGTTCGCAAAAATTCTTCATAAGAAACAGAGAAAAGCAGCAAGAACAAGAATTAATAGAATATTTAGAAAAGCAAAAACAAAATGGAAATTAG
This sequence comes from Candidatus Gastranaerophilales bacterium, assembly GCA_944326675.1. Lineage (GTDB taxonomy): Bacteria > Cyanobacteriota > Vampirovibrionia > Gastranaerophilales > Gastranaerophilaceae > RUG14156. Next base: position 38,352 of record CALVET010000015.1, on the reverse strand, counting down.
CACCCCGTCTACAATTGAATATAACCAACTTTCCCCTGATGAAACCTGCTTATCGGGTAATATTTCGCAAGATTATATTACCGTTAAACCTTCATCTCCTTTTGATGATATCAAAGCAAGGCTTTTAGAGATTATTTCTTTTATTTCCGATAGTAAAGAGCCGACTTTTGAAGAGCAGTTGAATGAAAAATTTTTAAATTTGGATTTTGGTTCTGAGTTTGATATAGATTCTTCTAAGATTGGTGTAAATGATGCAATATTTTTTGTTAATTTGTTAAATCAAAACAATATAATTAACTACACCGTTGAAGATGATAAAATTTCTTTAAATGTAGACGATAAAACAATTAAGACTTCTAATTCGCTTTTAAATATGCTGCACAGCTCCATTGAAACCAAAAAAGCCATAAGATTAGATTTTGATAAAGATGTAACCGTAATTTTAAAACTGGATAAAGAAGGCAAGATTTTGACACATTTTATTCCGGGAAGTTTTGAAGTAGAAAGTTTTTTGAAGCAAAATATTCCTTGTTTAAAACAAAGGTTTGATGATGCGCAGATAAATTATTCGCAAATCGGATATTCACGATATAAAGGCGAAAACAACAATTCGAATAATCAAAGAAAAAAAAGGAGTAACCAATGAGAGATTCCTATATTAATGCAATGAACACTCAAAAAACAACGGTTCAGTGGATGAATGCCATTTCAGAGAACCTTGTTAATCTATATACTCCCGGCTACAGGGAAAACCAGATGACATTTAAAACATATCTTGACGCTGCTGTTCCTGACAGAGTCTTAAAAAACACCGGGCAAGGTAAGGCAATTCCCGGTACATCAAATGAGAATGTTTATCTTGAAGGCAATGGTTTCTTTGTTTTGAGAAATGACGAAGGAAGAATTGCCTACACAAGATTGGGTGAATTTAAGTTTGACGGCGAAGGTGTATATAAAGCAGCTGACGGATCAAAAGTTCAAGGCTATATTTTAAACGATAAAGGTGAGATTATGTCAGGAACAAAATCTTTATCTGATAGCGCTTATGAAGATACAATAGCCCAAGGCGGTGCTTTGGCGGTTCCGACAACCGAAATTAAACTTTGGATTGACCCTGATAACGGTAAATATTTAGGAAAATATGATGAATATGAAATAAAAGGCGACGGAATTTTATATGGAAAAGCTAATAACGGTAAAGATTGTACGCCTTTATATAAGTTAGCTTTGATGAATTTTCATAATCCTCAAGAGCTTTTTGAATATAAACAAGGTCAATATTTGGAAACCGAATATTCAGGAAAGCCCGTAATAGGTAAAGGTGAAGTAAGAAGCGGCTTAATTGAATTATCTAACATTGATTTTAAAGCCAATGCGACTTATTGGCAAGAAGCTAATACCCAATTGGATTTATCAGGTAAAATTATGTCAACATATAAGCAGCTTTTGCAATCAGCCATGGAATTATTGAGCTAGATTTTGAATAATGTTGTTATGAGAAAAAATATTTTTATATTAATTGTTTTTGTAATCTTCTTGATGATAAATCAGGCTTATTGTCAAGAAGATTTTTTCATTGATACATATTTTGAAGACACTAAAAACTCTAAACCGAAATATGAGCAAAAAATTGATGATATTAAGGAAAAAATAGAAGAAAAAAAAGAAGAAAAGAAAGGTTTTTTTTCAAAATTTAAAAAGAAGGATAAAAAATTTAACTATTCGACAAATAAATATGAAGACACTCCCAAGGGTTATTATGGCAGTTTGCCTGATATTGAAGCTGATTTTAATTATAAAAAGCAATATTCAAAATCAAGCCCGCAGGAGGATATTTTGATTCCTGATGATGTTGAAAAAAAAGAAGAAAATTTTCAAAAGGCTCCTTTTGATGATGCGTTATTTTTAGATGTAATTGTTAAACAAGAAAAATCTTCAACTTATGTTAATGACCTTCAGAGGGTTAAATATGCGCTCAACAGTTTAAAAAAATGTATTGAAGAAAAAGGCGATATTCAAAGATTTAATGGTTGTGTAAATGTTGTTGATTTATATACGAAAAACTTGAAAACAAAATATCAAAATAAGCCGGAATCACACAAGGAAAGCTATATACAAATTTTAAATTCGAATTATTATGCTAAAGAACTCGGTAATTTAAAATATGATGCGGGATATTACTCAAAATATATACCTGTAAATGATGGTAAATATTCAAGTCAAAATATAGATTTAAAGGAAAAAAATCTTTTAAATAAAATTAATAAAACCCTGTTTTTAATTAATCAAGAGCGTTAATAAGCAACACCTTTTTCGTTTAAGCCAAAAATAAATACGTCTTCCCCTTCTTCATTTGGCTGGTCTTTGCCGTTAGTATCAACATATAATTTACCCCAGCATTTACCTCTTTCGGGAACCACAGCATCAGGATCTGTCGGAATTTTTGGAATCGGGCAATCTTCAATATTTTCTAAAACTTCTAAACCAACATGGATTTCGCTTGTTAATTTTGCGCCGACAATAGAATCTCCTTCTGGGCAATATCCTGAATTATTGCAAAAATCCTCGCCTATATTTTCAATTTTCATGTATTTTTGAAATAATTCTAATACTTGAGTTGCGTTTTTTAAGGTTCCGTCATCATTTATAATTGCAAATTCATATTCACCAAGAATTTTAGTCATAAAGTCGCCTGAGGGAACTGCGTCTTTTTCTTTTTCTCTCATTTTTTGGCTTGCTTTTTCAAATTCATCTATTGTTTTATATGCACTTGCAATATTGCTTTTTTTGTTAAACATTTCAGGTTTAATATTTAATAGCATTATAACGGCAAGTATGCCCATAATTGAAATGCAAATCATAATTTCCGCTAATGTGAACGCCTTTTTCATTTTTTCTCCGTTTTTAATTAGATTATAATTTTATAATTTAATTTGTGCAATTATTCTTGTTTTTATTCAGATTAATGTATGAGTTTATTTTGTAAAATTTGCAAATAAAAAAGGAAGATGTTAAGTCTTCCTTTTTTTGGTATTTAAATAAAATAAATTATTGTAATTCAATTTCGCTATCTGTTGCGTCTTGATCTTCGCTTTGTGAGCTTGAATCAGAGCTTGTGTCTGAGCTTGTGTCAGAGCTTGTGTCAGAGCTTGAGTCTGAGCTTGAGTCTGAGCTTGAGTCTGAGCTTGAATCAGAGCTTGAGTCTGAGCTTGAGTCAGAGCTTGAGTCAGAACTTGAATCTGAGCTTGTGTCTGAGCTTGAGTCAGAGCTTGAATCTGAGCTTGTGTCTGAGCTTGAATCAGAGCTTGAATCAGAGCTTGAATCTGAGCTTGAAATATCATTTGGTGCGCTTCCTGTGGCTGCACTTTGAGCTGTATCTGTTGTATCTTCAACTTCGTCAACGGTTTCAGATGGCGCAGTGTTGCTTGGTGCATCCATTTGTGGTTCATCGGCATCAATTTGACCATCTTCTATACCGACATTTGGCTTATCTCCGCAATCAGGAGTTGAATCACTCGGTTCGGATGTTGTTGAATTACTTGGTTCAGGTGTTGTATCCGTATCTATATCAGTTTGACTGTCATCAGCATCTGTGTTGCCATCGCTTACATCAGGTTGAGGTGTAACGGTTGTTTCACCTTCAGGAGCTTCTGATCCTTCAGATGGAGCGGGTGTTTCAGGTTCGTTTCCGCCAATAGGTGTATCTTCTGCTGATACTTCAGGTAATGGAGGACATTCGTCACTGGGTTCGTTACTTACAGATGGTTCTGGATCAGTACTTACAGATGGTTCTGGATCGGTACTTACAGAAGGCTCTGGATCGGTACTTACAGAAGGTTCTGGATCAGTACTTACAGAAGGCTCTGGATCGGTACTTACAGATGGTTCTGGATCAGTACTTACAGAAGGCTCTGGATCAGTACTTACAGAAGGCTCTGGTACATCTAAAGTTACAGGTGTAGGCTGCGGGGTTGCCATTGTCGGAGTAGGTGTAACAACCGTTGTAACGGTTTCTGTACCCGGTTCATAAAGAAGATAATCTTGGTATTTACCAAGTTCATCTATATGATAATAGCCTGTTCTGTCGTTATCTTTTTGATCGTATTGACTAAAGCCCATAGAATCTGGGTTATATTTATCTGTCACTACATTAGGATCTGAATCTATGGCGCCATCAACTGCACCTTCTGCATTATTAACATTTGTTCTATCTGTACCGGTTGTGTTAGCAAAAGCATAATCATTATAATCTTGCGGTTGAATCATGAATGCTTGAGTTTTATCATCACTGTTACCTGCAACAACGCAAATAGTACCATCATCTTCAACTTTTGCTACAACGCCCATGTGATTTTTGTTTAAGAAACAAATATCGCCTGATTGTGTTTTATCTGCAGTTACTATGGCTCCTGCTTCTTCAGCTGCTGCCTTTACATATTTAACTGTCCAAGCGTCATTTACACCATCTCTGTTAACGTCTTGGCTTATATCTTTATACCATTGTGCTTCTTCCATGCCTGATTCTTCTATCACGTAGTTAGCATATGCAGCACACCAAGCAACGCCTCCTTTGTCATCATCTGCACCACGTCCGCTTTCTGCAACGAAAATATCTGCATCACCTGTTTTTTCACTTTTGATTTCGCCGTCAATGATATTTTTTTCTTGGGCCAAGGTCGTTCTTATTAGTTGTTCTTCGGGTGAAAGCTCGCTAAATTTATCGACAGTTACTTCTTGCATAACAGGTTGTGCTTCTTGTTCAGCTTCCGTATAGATGCTTCCATCTGCTGTATCTTGCTGGGGAACATTGATTCCGCATGAAGAAGCTAAAGTACTTAAATTTGTTTCAATGTTGCTTTTGGCGCTTTTTAAAAAATCCGTGATGTTAAAAGACATGGTCTAATTCCTTCCTTGCTTGAACTTAATAATATGTACACGAGAATATTATCTATAATTCATGTATTCCACGAATTTTAAAAATTTAACAAGAAGGAAAAATTAGGATTATTTTTGGCGAAATTTTAAATCATGCAGCTGCCATATTGGTTATTATTTTTCTTATTATTTTTCTTATAACCTGAGCTAATAAAAGTTTTTTAATATTTTTATAGTTTATTGATTTTATACCTTTAGATAAATCTAAAGAACGTAACAATATCACTATTTCAATAACATTTAAAGTTATTCTTATTATTCTGCTTATTTGGATAAATTTTTTATTGGTTACAATTGATACAAATTTATTCAGAGATATAATTGTTTTTTTGATTTTGTTGTTGACAATAAAAATCATTTTACTTGCACAGGTAAGTTTTTTATTGAGCAAAAGAATATATTTTTCAAGGGCTATTATTTTCAAAACTATAATAGTGCTTAAAATAACTTCTAAAATTATTAACAATATAAAGACAAAATCTAGCATTGATAGTATTATATATTATGGAAATTAAATTCTCTATACGTAAACTAAACTATTTTAAAGGATAATAATGAATTTTAAAACTGCAATTATCTGGTTAGGACGTTTTTATCGGTTATTGGAAAAAATTAAGCTTGAAAATAAATTCCAATTGGATTCTTTTATTGACAATAATTATCCTTGGGTTATATCTAAAATACAAACTTATGCAAATAACGGTAAAATTGCGGTTTGCGGAACGAACGGGAAAAAAACCACGCTTGATTTAATAAATCAAATTTTAGAAAAAGACAATAAAACATTCATAACAAATGTTACCAAAGATTCTGTAATATATCCTGTTTTAACTTCGATAATATTGGATTTATCAAAAACCTTCAGTATTTTTAGCGGAGAAATTAAAAAAGATTATTATTCAATGGCAATGGATTGTTTTGAAATGCCCTTGTATTTTAATACAATGAAATTTGATTATTTATTGTTGCATAATGCTTTTACAGATCAAAAAAATTATTATTCTTTGGAAGAAAAAAGAAAAAAAATCCAAGAATCGATTGTATTGAATTCTAAATTAAATTTAATTATAAATGCAGATGACCCTGTTTTTTATGAAATTGACGAAATTAAAAATGATACAACCTTTAATAAGAAAAGAAATAAAATATACTATGGTTTTGAAAATATAGAATATGCAATTGATGATGATGAGCTTATTCAAAATAATGACCTGATAAGATGTCCAAAGTGCTCTTGCGTGCTTGATTACAAAAAAAGATTTTATTCACACTTGGGTCAATATGACTGTGAATGTGGTTTTAAAAGACCAAAACTTGATATAAGTGCTGATGTTAAGATTTTTAGCGATTATTCTTTTTTAAACGTATACCATAACGATAATAAATTGGTGTTTAAGCTTCCTTTTGGCGGCTTATATAACGCGTATAACGCTCTTGGGGCTATTTCTTTAGCTCTTGTTTTAGGAATAAACAGAAAGACAATAACGGAAGCTTTTGAAAATTATAGGCCCATAAGGGCAAGAGATGAAATTTTAAAATATGAAAATAAAAAAATTAAAATTAAAACAATAGTGAACCCGACTTCATTATCTGAAAGTATAAGAGAATTATACGGAGCAAAGAATAAAAAAGTAGTATTTTGTTTGAATGATGAAATTGAAGACGGTGTAGATACAAGCTGGATTTGGGATTCAAATTTTAATTCGCTTAAAGGGTTTGAAAATAAAATATATATTACCTCAAATCGATTTGACGATATGGCATTAAGACTAAAATATGCGGGTGTAAACCCTTGTTTATTAATTATGGACGGCTCTGTTAAAAGCGCTGTTAGAACTTGTCTTTATGAGCTTGAAGAAAAAGAAGAACTGATTATTTTTGTTGTGCCGTCTGAAATAAAAGAAGTCTATTCGGTGCTTAATAAATGTTAAACAAAAATATTGCATTAATTAAAAAAAAGATATAAAATAACAAAATCAACTATTTGTGCGCTGAATTATTTAATCGATTTTAAACAATTTTTTGCACCGGTGGTCGAATGAAATAATCATTTAAAAAAGGAGACCAAAATGTACGAAGATCAAAACCTAGTATGCGAAGATTGCGGAAAAGAGTTTGTGTTCAGTGCAGGAGAACAGGAGTTTTATGCTCAAAAAGGGCTGGTTAATGTTCCAAAAAGATGTCCTGATTGCAGAAAAGCACGCAGACAAAAATCAAGAAGAAAAATGTATGACGCAATTTGTTCAGAGTGCGGAGCAAAAACAAAAGTTCCTTTTAAACCGATAGAAGGTAAAGAAATTTATTGCAAGGAATGTTTTTTAAAAAAACAACAAGCTTAATATAAATTGGAGGCTTATGCCTCCTTTTTTAGCACATTCCTCAAATTTGCAAAAATCCCGATTTAAGTATATTATATACTTGTCAAAATATGATATAAGGAATAAATATGTCTCCTCGACAGATTGACAATATAAGCGATAGTGAAAATACGATTGAAGCAATTGAAGACAATCAAGACAGGATAGATAATACAAAGCTAAATGCCGTAATTAGGGCGTTTATTGCAAATATAGGTATTGCATTAGTTAAGTTTGTTTGTTTTTTGGTGTCAAAAAGTTCTGCTATGTTAGCTGAAGCAATCCATAGCGGAGTTGATTCATTTAACAGTATTTGCCTTATGGTGGGTATAAAAAGGGGTTCTCGTCCTGCTGATAGCGAACATCCTTTTGGATATGGGCTTGAAGCTAATGTGTGGGCTATGTTTGCTTCTATACTTATGCTTGCGGGTGCTTTTGTCGCAACATACCATGGGTTTGATAAACTATTTAATCATCATGATATAGGAGAGTTGTTAAAAAATTATAATTATATTGCTGTTGCTCTTGTAATTAGCATGATGTTTGAGGCTTGGGCTGTTTCCAGTGCTACAAATGCCGTTATTGAAGAAGCTCAGGTTATAGAAAAAAATCCGATAAAGAAATTTTTTATTTCATTGAAATATATAAGAAGAATACAATCACCTACTACAAAATTTGTTTGGTATGAGGATACTGCGGCATTTTTGGGTGTATGTATAGCGCTTATATCTTTAACTGTTGCTAAATTTGCAATTCCTGTTGAATTTGCATATATTCCCGATGCAATCGCATCTATAATAATCGGTATAATTTTGTTTTGCTTGGCAATATATCTTTTAAGAAATAATGTAAGCTCTTTGACGGTTCAGTCTGCTCAACCAAGAGTTGAAGAAATAATCAGAAATGTAGCTTCAACAATCCACGGGATTGCGCGTGTGGTTGAATTAAAAACCATGGATTTGGGTACTTCAGGGCTTGTGGTTAACATGACTATTGAGGTTGACCCTGAAACGCAGATGAAAGATGCTGATGATATAGCTCAAATGTTGGAGCGCAAAATTAGAAAATATGTTAAAAATATAAACGATATCACAATTGAGCTTCAAGCGGATGATGAAGAGGATAATTGGGAAGAAAAATTTGAAAAATTAATCAAAGAAGGTGAAAATATTGGCGCCATTGATAACCACGAAGGAAAAATGCTTTCTAATTTCTTTTCTTTTGCAAATACGGTTGTAAAAGAAATTATGGTCCCAAGAACAGAGATTGTTTTTGTTGATTGTGAAAAAAATATATATGAATTAGCTGATATCATCATTTCATCAGGACATACAAGAATTCCTTTGTATGAAGAAAATATTGATAATATCTTGGGTGTAATTAATGCAAAAGATGTTTTAAAAGTCATTAAAAACAACAACATAGATGAATCATTTAAAATAAAGACAATTGCGAGAGATTTGTTGATTGTTCCTGAAAATAAATTTATTAGTGATTTGTTGTCTGATTTTACATCTTCAAAAAACCAAATAGCTGCTGTTGTTGATGAACACGGCGGAATAGCAGGTATTGTTACTATTGAAGATATTATTGAAGAAATCGTAGGCGAAATTTATGATGAATTTGATAAGATTGAAACGCCGGAAATAATAGTAATCGATGATAACACTCTCGAAGTGTCTTCTAAAACAAGTATAGATGATATTAATGAAAGATTTGACCAAGATATTATAAGTGAAGATTTTCAGACAATAGGCGGTTATGTATTCGGCTTATTAGGTAGAGAGCCTGAAGTTGGTGATGTGGTTGAAGATAAAAATATTACATATACAATTTTGGAAATAGACGGAATTAAAATAACAAGAATTAAAATGCATAAAAATACGCCTTTTGTTGATAAAGATGCAATAAAAGAGGAAGTAAAAGAGGAAGAATAATGAAATTGACGGTATTGGGCCCCGGATGCTGGGGTTTAACTATTGCAAAATTAGAAAACAATAATTTTGATGAAATATGTGTCTGGGGAAGAAAAGAAGATATATCTAAGGAATTAAAAGAGGAAAAAAGAATTGATAAACCTCTTAAGATTGAGCTTGATAAAAAAGTCGAAATAACGGATGATTTGGCTTACGCGCTAAAAGGTGCCGAAATTATTCTTCTTGTAGTTTCAACATCAGGAATACGTCCTGTTTGTGAACAAATTAAAAAAATCGGTTTAGAAAAAAATCAAATTCTTGTTAATTTATCAAAAGGGATTGAATTGCCTTCTTTAAAAAGAATGTCAGAAGTTATTTTAGAAGTTTTACCTGATGTTAATTTTGCGGTGCTATCAGGTCCTACACTGGCAAGAGAAATAATTGAAGGAAAACCGACATTAGCAACTATTGCTTCAAACAATATGGAAATTGCTTCAAAAGCTCAAAAACTTTTAAATGTCCCTTCGCTATTCAGGCTTTATACTAATTCTGATATGATAGGGGTTGAGCTGGGCGGAAGTTTGAAAAATGTTATAGCAATTGCCTCAGGGTTTGCAAGTTCCATGGGGCTTGGAGATAATTTAAGAGGCTCATTATTAACTCGCGGTATGGCGGAAATGGTTAGAGTCGGAGTTGCCTTGGGAGCTAAAGCACAAACATTATATGGCTTATCAGGCATGGGGGATTTGATTGCAACTGCATCAAGCCCATATTCAAGAAATTACACAGTAGGCTCATTGATTGCACAAGGTAAGAAAATTGATGATATTTTAGCTCATTTAGGTTCAGTTGCGGAAGGTGTTAAAACATCTAAGGCACTATGCGAATTGGCCAAAAAATTAAACATAGATGTTCCTGTTTCAAATGCAATATATGAAGCGGTTTATACGGACATTACTCCAAAAGAAATTTTGGATAAATTAATGAATAGAAAATTAAAAGAAGAAGATTAAGATGAAAAAAATTTTGTTTTTGTTGATGACTTTAATGTTTTGCTCTAAAGTTTTTGCAAATTATGATTTTTCGATTAATAACAGAAATATTTCATACAACGAAGATGAATTAAAGTTTTATGAAAATAATAAGCTTTTAGATGAAAATGAAGTTAGGGAATTATTTCCCGATTATGAAATTATCTTAATTTCAGATTTTGATAAAAATAAAAAATATTTTATGAAAAATTCTTTATTTAAATCTAAAAAGATTTTACTTTTAAATGATACAAGAAGAACTTTTCATATGTTCTATATTTATCCTATAAGTTCAAGAAATCAGGTAAATTCAGACGATAAAGACTATAAAGTAAAATCTCTGATAACAGTGTACGGCAAGAAAAATGTCAGACTTAAACATTTCGGACTTGATGAGTTTGAGATAGTTGTTAAGTAAATTTAAAAATGATTTAGAAGGTATTGCAAAAATATTTTGTTATTATAAAATTATTATTGTCAGAAATCCCAACATCGAACATAAAAATTTAGCTTTTAATTAAAAGCTTGGTTTGTGTTCTTTTTTAGTTTTAAGGGTATGTTAGAAAAATAATTACATTAAGAAAGGTAATAAACGTGGAAGAAAACAAAGAAATCCAAGAAGTTGAAGTTTCTACTGAAGCAGTTCAAGAAGAAGCAGTGGTTGAAACAGCTGCCGAAGCTCCTGTTCAAGAAGCTAAAAAACCTCAAAGAAAAAGCAGAAGAAGAAAAATTGAAACAGTTGAACCGGCTGAATCAGAATGGAAAGAACAAGTTGTTCAAATTCGTCGTGTAACAAAAGTTGTTAAAGGTGGTAAAAAACTGTCTTTCAGAGCTATTGTTATTGTCGGTAATAAAAAAGGTCAAGTTGGAATGGGCGTTGCAAAAGCAGCTGAAGTTATTATTGCAATTCAAAAAGCTGTTGCTGATGCCAGAAAGAACTTAATTACAGTTCCTTTATTTAACACAACTATTCCTCATATGATTACAGGCAGATCAGGTGCAGGTTCTGTTGTATTAAAACCTGCTTCAAAAGGTACCGGTGTTATTGCAGGTGGTGCTGTTCGTGCAGTATTAGAACTTTCAGGAATTGAAAATATCTTATCTAAATCATTAGGTTCTAAATCTCCTCTTAACGCTGCAAATGCTGCCTTAAACGCTCTTAAATCTTTAAGAACATTTAAAGATGTTGCAGCAGTTCGCGGTTTAAGCGTAAAAGAAATGTTAGGACAAAAATAATTTAAAGGTATAAAGAAATGGCAGATAAAAAAATAAAAATTAAACAAGTTAAAAGCACAATCGGTGCTTCAGAAAAACAAATTAAAGTTGTTCGTGCTCTTGGTTTAACAAAAAAAGATCAAGTTGTTGAACATAATGCAAGCGCAACAATTCTTGGTATGGTTAATAAAGTACCTCACATCGTATCAATTGTTGAATAGTAATTTTAAATAAGGAAGGTTTAATATAATGTTAAATTTAGAAGATATAAGACCGGCTGAAGGTGCAACTCATACAAAAAAACGCAAAGGCAGAGGTATTGCATCAGGTCATGGTAAAACATCTTGCCGTGGTAATAACGGTGAAGGACAAAGATCAGGAAATTCTCACAAACGCGGTTTTGAAGGCGGTCAAATGCCATCATACAGACAAATGCCTAAATTAAAAGGTTTTAAAAATAAATTCAGGGAAGCTTCTGCTGAAATTAACGTTGCAAGATTGGCTGAATTAAATGTTGAAGAAGTAGATTTAGCTTATTTGCAAGGTGTTAAAAAGGCTCATTCTTCCGCTGTCGCTTTAAGAGTACTTGGAAACGGTGAAATTTCAAAGGCTGTTGTTGTAAGAGCAACTTATTTCAGCCCAAGTGCAAAAGAAAAAATTGAAAAAGCAGGCGGAAAGGCAGAATTAGTATAATGCAACAAAATATCGATTCAGATAAAGTTGTGCAAAATTTAATGGCAAGTTGGCAGGCAAGTGGATTAAAGCAAAAGCTGATATTCACTTTTGCCATTATTGCCTTATTTAGATTTGGCGCACAATTGCCGATTTATGGCATAAATAACGAAGTATTTTTAAATCTTGCAAGCGGAAATAACTTGATAGGCTTCTTGGATATGTTTTCAGGGGGTGCATTGGGTAAGGTTTCTATTTTTGCTTTAGGTATCGGACCTTATATTACGTCATCAATTATTATGCAATTAATGGCAGTAATTATTCCGAGCCTTGAAAAAATGCAAAAAGAAGACGGTGAAGCAGGAAGGCGCAAAATTCAACAGCTTACAAGAGTTTTTGCTGTTGGCTTAGCTTTGTTCCAATCAATAATATTTGCTCTTGCGTTGTATAAACTTCCGGGAGCTATTATGCACGGGGTAAATCCTTTGATGTTTTTTGTAGGCTCAGCCGTATCGTTAACTGCAGGTGCAATAATTGTTATGTGGTTAGCTGAGCTGATTACAGAAAAAGGAGTTGGAAATGGTGCTTCACTATTAATTTTTGTGGGTATTATTGCAGGTATTCCTTTATATTGCGATAGAACCGCAACTTTAGTTGCGCAAGATCCCATGCTTCAATTGGGTTTAGTTGTTTTAACTGCAATATTTATTGCGACAATAATATTTATTATTATTCTTCATGAAGCAGCAAGAAAAGTTCCTATTGTTTCAGCTAGGAGACAAGTTGGCAATAAAGTTTACGGCGGTCAAAATACCAACATTCCTTTTAAACTTAACCCCGGCGGAGTTATGCCGATTATCTTTACGGTTGCAATTTTGTTATTCCCTGCAACTGTATTAGGTTTTGTTCAACAAATGCATATTCAAAATGTTGTCGTTGCAGGCTTTTTTGAAAAGTTAAGTTTGATTTTTAGCGCAAATTCAACAAGTTATTATGTTATATATTTTGTTTTGATTGTTACTTTAACATTCTTTTATGCGTCAATTATTCCATCTATGCAGCCAAAAGAAATTGCTAACAATCTTAAAAAATATGGTTCAGCAATTCCGGGGGTTAAGCCGGGTAAACCAACCGCTGATAAATTAAATGAAATATTAACAAGAATAACTTTAATTGGTGCTTTAGCATTGGGTATTGTTGCTTTAATTCCTACTATTGCAACAAAGATAACAAATATTACAACATTCCAAGGTATAGGTGCAACAAGCCTTATAATCTTGGTTGGTGTTGCTCTTGATTTTATAAATCAAATCAAAACTCACTTGTTAGCTAAGAATTACGAAAGTTTCTTACAACAGTAAAGGATAAAAAATGAAAAAAGTATTCATATTTTTAGGCCCTCCCGGGTCAGGCAAAGGAACTCAAACATCCAGATTGGCGGATAAACTTTCTATCCCTCATATTGATACGGGTTCTTTATTGAGAAAAAACATCCAAGACGGCACAGAGCTTGGTGTTATAGCTAAAACTTATATCGACAAAGGTCAATTGGTGCCTTTGAAGGTTGTAGCTGATGTAATTAAAGACAGATTATCAAAAGATGATTGTTCAGACGGCTATATTTTAGACGGTTTTCCGCGTTCGGTTGAACAAGCGGAAGCGCTGAAAGATATTATGGCTGAAATAGGAAAATTCAGCTTAAAAGATGACGCAATGGCTGTTTATTTCGATATTGATAATGAAGTTTTAATTCAAAGATTGATAAACAGAAGAAGCTGTCCTAACTGCGGCACAATATACAATTTAATCTCTAATCCTCCAAAGATTATGGATTATTGTGATATTTGTGAAACAAAATTGGTAACAAGAAAAGATGATAACGAAGAAACAGCAAGAGCTCGTTTTGAAACTTATGAAAAAGAAACAGCTCCTCTGTATGATTACTTTAAACAAATGGGTATTTTAAAAGAATTAAATGCTGATGTTCCTATAACTGATATGTGGGAAAATTTAAAGAAAATCATATTTGACGAATAAAAATAAAAAGACCTGAGAAATCAGGTCTTTTTTTATAAAGCTATTTTAACAATTACTTTTTTAATTTCTTCTTCATTATTTACTTTTAGCATTGGTGCATGGATGTCATTTGGATAAAACATTACGAAATCACCCTCATAAACATCAATGTAGTTATATTTTTCACCGTCTAAAAATTCTAAATCTTTTTCCGGTGCATAAGGGCTGACTATTGTTTTGAAATCCTCAAGTATTCCGTAACCCATTTTTTCCCTGCCTTTTATGACATATTGAATATCTATATACTTTCTGTGAACTTCCCATTTTTTATCTTCTTTTGCTTTAGTTTTAAGTGTTTGAACATTGGCAAAAATTTCATTTCCATCTATTTCATATTTTCCGTCCGGCAAGGATTTTAAGTCTGTATTAATTAAAAAATCAAAGCCTTTTTTGATTTTTTCCCCTAAAACATAATACTGAGAAGCGTTTTTTAATCTGTCAAAAATCATTTTTACTCCTTTTTGCTTTTTTCTAAAAGCATTGTTTCTAATATAAATCTTTCAAAATATTTTTTTGTTGCAAAAATATAGCCTGCTTTTCCTTCAAATATTGCTTTTTTAAATATATACCAAAATAAAAAAGTGAGTATTGGTTTGAATATTACAGATGGTGTTTTGTTGTAAGATTTAATGAGATTTTTATCGTATTCAATTATATTTTCAAAGCTTTGAATTATGCTGTTTTTTGAAAAACATAATATACAAGCACTTTGTTTTTTGAAGCCGTCTTGAATTTTTTGAATTTTACCTTTTTTTAATTTAAGCTCAAGTGAAAAATTGTTTTTTAATTCACAATATCCTTTTTTAAAGAATCTTAAAACATTCTTTTTTCTTGCGGCTTTAATTTCTTTGTTTAAATAAAAATACTTTTGATTGAATGAAAGCGCGAATTTATTTTTCTTTGGATTTTCAATGTAGTTCTGAATTTTTGAAATTAGTTTTTGAGGAATGATTTCCTCATCTTCCAAGAGAAAAATCCAATTCCCTTGTGCTTCATCAATTGCTTGATTTAAACCCAAAGAAAGTTCGTTTTTATTTGCGTAGATGATTTTGGCTTTGTATTCTTTTGCTATTTCAATGGTATCATCTGTTGAATGTTCATCTACGATTATGATTTCATCAAGTTCTTTTATGGCTTCAAGGGTATCACAAAGGTAATCTTCGCAATTATGTGTTTTTATTATTGCCGTAATTTTTAAATCTTTTTCTTCCATACTTTGATTTTATCATAGAATTATTATTCATTTATAGGCGGTAGTTTAATGCTTCCTTTTACGTCTTTTGCTATTCCTACTGTTTCAAAAAGCGATTTTGAAAGGTCTTGTTGAGTATTTGCAGGCAAAAACTTTCCGCTTGTCATTAACGCGGTGCATTTTAATTGATTATTTGCTTCAACGTCATGGATATCAAAAGCAATAACATCAATTACAACATCATCTCTTGTTTTCATTAATTCAATAACGTATGTACAAGGGCTTTCGTCGCAATTTTCTCCGCCGTCGGTCAGAAGAATAATATGTTTTTTGCCTGTTGTTCCGATAAAATCTTTATTTACTGCTTGTTTTAGCGAATATGTTATAGGAGTCCAGCCTGTAGCATTTGTTGCATAAAGACTTCCTAATATTGATTGGTAATTATTGTAGCCCAAAGGAACGGTTAAATTGGAAGCTTGACAGCCTTGCAGATATGTAAAACCGGCTTTATGACCGTATACTCTTAAACCTGTTTTTACGTTGGCGGGAATTTTTGGTAAAATTTCAGCTAATGTATTTCTTGCCATGTCAACTTTTGCCATGCCTTGAATTGTGTCATTCATTGAGTTTGAAAAATCGACAATAAAGATAATTTGAGAATCTTTTTGAGCTTTTGCTACACTTTTTGATACATTGGTTATGTTTTGCGGAGTGTAGATTTTATATGAATAGTTGGGTTCACTTTTTACAAAAGGTATTGTACTTATTATCCCAATCGTTAAAAAAGCGGAAATATACAGTATTTTTTTTCTCATATTTGACATTATAGCCTTTTTAGTTTTTTCTTTTGATAGAAGAAAGTATTATTTTAGTTCTACAAGAGCGTCATTAGATAATTCTTCAATTAATTCTTTTGTGGTAACTATTTCCATGGGTGAGTTTTCGTCTTTTTTAAGATAAATTGTCTCTATTCCTGATTGCACAATAAATCTTTTGCATAAGATGCAAATTATATTGTGACCCCAAATATAAAGACTTGAACCCTTACATCTGTCTTGACCTGCTTGGATGATTGCGTTTTGCTCGGCATGGATACTTCTGCAGGTTTCATATCTTGTTCCTGAAGGAATATTGTTTTTAATTCTGTAACATTCCCCAAGTTCCATGCAGGAAACTACTTTAGAAGGTACACCGTTATAGCCTGTTGCTTTAATTTTTCTGTCTTGACCCACAATAACTGCGCCAACATGTGCTCTAATGCAATTAGAACGTCTTGCAACGGTTCTTGCTATTTCTAAAAAATATTCATTCCACTCAAGAGGTGATAATTTGTTTTCTTCCATTTTTTTAATCCTTATTACTATTTTTATTTTAGTTTAAAGAAAAGATAAAATCCAGAAAATGTGAATTGTTTGGCATGCCTTATTTGGCTTAAAAATGCTTATTGTTAAATTATATTAAAAAATATTAATAAACTCCCATCATGCTAAAACATGCTCTGCTACATGATTTCAGCATGATGGAAGGTGTTTATATTTCTTATTAAAATTAATATTTTGCCACTTTAAAACATTAATTTATAATTAGAAATGTGGGCATCAATAGAGCTTACAAACGAATAATGTAGAGTATTTTATTAAGGCTTTTGAATGACTGTAGTTTCGAATTTGGAAAAAATTTTAAACGATACTAAAAACTACAACCCAAGAATAATTGCAGTAACAAAATACTACACAATAGAAAAAATGATAGAGGCATTTAATGCCGGACTTAGAGATTTTGGCGAGAGTAAAGCTGTTGAATCTGTTGAAAAAATCAATAAAATAGATGATACAACGAAATCTCAATCGATATATCATTTTATTGGACATTTACAAACTAACAAAGTCAAATATGTTGTAGGAAATTTTGAATATATTCATTCTGTTGATAGTTTAAAATTAGCTCAGCATATAGACTCAGAGGCAAATAAAAAACGCATTAAACAAAAAATCTTAATTCAGGTTAATAATGCGCTTGAGCCTCAAAAGTTTGGCATTGCACCTTGTGAACTTGAAAATTTAATCGAAGAAATCTATAAACTAAAGTCGCTTGAACTTGTCGGTTTGATGAATATAGCTCCTTTAGTTGAAGATGAGGCTCAATTGCACAAATTGTTTAAAAACATGAGAGAACTGAAAGATAAGTTTAATTTAGCTGAACTTTCAATGGGTATGAGCCACGATTATAAAATAGCTCTCGAAGAAGGGGCAACAATGATTAGATTAGGCAGAATTTTATTTGAAAATAATTAAAGGAGAAAAGATGGCACTTTCAGAAAAAATTAAAGAAATTATCGGCGCTTTAACCGACTCTTTAAACCCTATGGGTGAAGAACAATACGATGAAGAAATGGAAGGCGGATTTGAATCAGAATATCCGACAGATAGAAATGCAGCTTTACAACCAAGCTTTGTAGAGTCTAATCCAATCAGAAAAAATAGAGCAAATTTAAGGGTTCTTCCTCAACCTAAAGCAGGTGCTTATGAAGTTGTGGTTATTGAGCCAAAAGCTTACAATGAATCAATAACAATTGTTGAAGCTTTAAAAGAAAGAAAGACTGTTATCTTAAATTTACAACTTCTTGATAGAGAACAATCTCAACGTATCGTTGATTTCTTGTGCGGATGTACTCACGCTCTTGATGGTTCGCAAAGAAAAATCGGCGAAAGCGTTTTCATCTTTACTCCATCTAACATAAACATTTCTCAAGAATTTGTTAATTCAAAATTATCAACAGATGCGATGTGGACTAAAGCGTAAGTGATGGTTCATTGAGTTAGCTGTTACGGAAAATAGAGAGTTAAATAAAGGCGCAGATAATGCGCCTTTTTTATTATATTCTTTTGAGTACTCGACAATGTTTATTCATATTTTATAATATAATTAATCGAACTAATATTTTAGGAGAAAAACCTATGGAAGACAATAAACAAAATCCGTTTTCTGATGTTGAAAAAGAAAATGCAGAAGAACAAAAACAACAAGAGCAAAAAGATGAAAAAAATGACGCTCAAATAGAGGAAACAAAAGAGGAAGAAAATACGTCTGATAATGAAGTAGACGAGAAATCAGAACTGGAAAAGAAATATGAGGATTTAAACAACAAATATATAAGACTTGCTGCCGATTTTGATAATTTCAGAAAAAGAACACTTCAAGAAAAGGAAGAATTATCAAAGTTTACTACAGTTCAACTGTTAAATAAAATTGCTTCAGTTTTGGACACTTTTGATAGAGCACAAGAACATTTAAAAGATATCGAAAATTGCCAAACAGTAAAAGACAGTTATGAAGTTGCATATAAGCAATTTTTGGATACTTTGAAAAAAATCGGAATGGAAGAAATTGAAGCTATCGGAAAAGCTTTTAATCCAAACGAACATGAAGCGATAACTCAAGTGCCAACAAATGAATTTGAACCTGATACTGTTGCTTATGTTGCACAAAAAGGATATAAACTGGATGATAAAATAATTAGACCCGCATTGGTCGGTGTAGCGAAGAAATTGGAAGATGAATAAAACAATGGATTATTATGAATTACTGGGTGTGAATAAGTCTGCCACAAAAGAAGAAATCAAATCTGCTTTTAGAAAACTAGCAAGAAAATATCACCCTGACGTTAATAAAGCGCCTGACGCTGCCGAAAAGTTTAAAGAAATAGGTAAAGCCTATGAAACTTTGTATGATGATAATAAAAGAGAAATTTATGACAGATACGGTGAAGAAGGTTTATCTAATGCCGGATTTAATCCTAACTCTTTTAATATGGGTGACATAGATTTATCTGATATTTTTTCATCCTTTTTTGGCGGAGGTTTTGGCGGTTTTTCTTCTTATGAAAGAAATTCAAATGCACCTCAAAGAGGTGAAGATTTAAGACTGGATATCGAAATAGATTTCTTAGAAGCGTGTTTTGGTTTAGAAAAAGAAATTACAATAAGGCATCTTGAACCTTGTGAAGCTTGTAATTCTACAGGTATGGATCAAGACGCCAAAGATACAGTTTGTCCGACTTGTAAAGGGGCAGGAAGAGTACAAAAAAGTACGCAAACTATTTTGGGGTCTTTCACTTCTGTAACAACTTGCCCTACTTGTCATGGGACAGGTAAAAATCCTAAAGCATTTTGCAAAGTTTGCCATGGTGTCGGTGCTGTTGAAAAAGAAAAGAAAATTAAAATCAAAATTCCTCACGGCGTTGAGCATGGTTCTAAAATGCGTGTTGCTAACGAAGGAAACGCAGGAAGAAATGGCGGCAGATGCGGAGATTTGTATGTCGTAATACATACAAGACCTTCAAAAGAATTTGCCCGTCAAGGATTTGATATTTATACCGAGCTTGAAATTTCAACACCCCAAGCAGTTTTGGGTGACGAAGTCATGATAAAGACAATCCATGGTGAAACTTTGCTTAAAATCCCTCAAGGCGTGCAAAATGGAGACAGACTTACTCTAAGGGGACAAGGCGTACCTTACCTTGGTAGTGATACACAAAAAGGAAATCATTATATTACAATTAAAGTAATAATTCCTAAGAAATTGTCTTCTCAAGAAGAAAAATTATACAAGGAATTATATATTTTATCTAAGCAACAAGATAAAGATAATTTTATAGATAGAATGAAACAAGCTCTTGGAAAATAGCAGCTTATGGGGGATAAGATGAAGGTTAAAAATATTGCTTTATCGATAGCTTTTATGCTATGTTTGACACTTAATAATACTGCTTTTGCGACAAAGCTTCCGCAAGATGTGTGGAAATATATAAAACAAAGCCTTCCAAATGCCCAACAAAGGTTTGACAGTGTTGTTACGATAAGTGACGATGTTATGTATATTCCTTTGTATCCTCCATCTGATACAACAGTAGATAGTATTCAAATTGATTATACTTACCCTGAGAAAAAACCATTATCTGCTTTGCCTGAAGTAGTACTTTTTAATAACGGGTATTCATTGTTAAAAGTTTTTAAGGATGAAAAGGGAAATTATACTCTTACAAAGAAGGATGATTTGCCAATTAAAGTTCGTCTTGGTTTAATGCCTCAAGATATGCTGACTCCGGTCGGATTAAAAATGCCTGAAAGTTTAAAGCTCACTTTGGGTGATTTGTTAATTCCTTCAAAAGAAGAGAGTTCTCTAACACTAAAAGATCAAGATAAAGAAAAAGCTAAAAGTCCTTATGCGCCTCAGGTAAAAAGAAATCAATTCATTCCCGTTGTTGATTTTAAAGACAAAAAAACTTTTATAAATCCTCAAAATTCAAAGTTTTTGTCAGTTTATGATAATACTTCAAAAGAACCTTTGTATGAATTAAAATTATCTTCAATGCCATCTAAAATTGTTACTTCGGAAAAATCAAAAGTAGCTTTGGTTTTATATTGGAGTACAAAAAATTTAGAAATAATAGATTTAAAAGATGAAAGAACAATTGCAACAATCCCGATTGATGCTCAAGCAACAGATGTTGCATTGAATAAGAAGGAAAATCTTGCCTATGTGACAAGTCAAAACGCAAAGGCTATCTATGTAGTTAATTTAAATTCAATGCAATTGGATAAGGTTGTTAAACTAGATCAAAAACCTTCAAAAATAACATATTGTGATTTGGATGAATCTATTTCATTTTATGATGAGTATTCTCAAAAAGTTTTCAATGTGACTAAAAGCGGAGCTGAATTTATAGTTCAGCCCTTAGGAACGGTTGCAAATGCTTCAAAAATTTTATCTGATATGGCAAATGTTTATGTACTTTCAAGAACAGATTCGCAATTGTATGTGTTTGATAAGGCTTTAGCAAAACAATTAAATGTTGTAGATTTGGATAAAAAACCGACAGACGCTTTAATCCATGAACATAAAGTATTTATTTTGTGTTCAAAAGAAGGTTTTATGGATGTGTATGATACTGTGGAAGGTAAAATTATCTCAAGAGAACAACTTTCAAAAGACGGATTTTATTCAAAATTGACCTTAATTCCAAACGGTAACAATATAATGATTACAGGAATTAATGCAAAAAATTATTTAATATATAACCTTGAAACTATGAAGCTTGTAAAAGCTCAAGAATCATATATTGATGTTGCAAATATAATAATTTTAGATAAATCTCAAAGGCTGTAAATGGAACAAGAAGTAAAAAAGATAAATTCTGTGTATTTTGATGATAAAACAGAAGAAGTTTTATCATCTTTGGAAAAAACAAGGGCTGAATTTTGGAATTTAGATAGAGAATGTGCTAATTTTTTAAACACTTTAATAAAGATAAATAATTCTAAAAATGTGCTTGAAATTGGAACTTCAAACGGATACAGCGGAATATGGATATTGGAAGCTTTAAAAGAAACAAAAGGGAAATTTACAACAATTGAATTTTGGGAAAAAAGGCAATCCGTTGCAAGAAAAAATTTTGCTCTCTGTGTTCCTGAAGTTTTTTGTGAACCTAAAATAGGCTCGGCAGTTGTTGTTTTAGAAGACATTTTAGAAGAAATTCAAAAAAATAAAAGACAAAAGTTTGATTTTGTTTTTATAGACGCAAATAAAAAAGAATATATAGAATATTTTAAATTAGTTGATAAAATGCTTATTGATGGCGGAGTTATATTGGCTGATAATATTTTGTCGCATTATGAAAAAGTAAAAGATTATATCGAAACTTTATTTAATAATCCTGAATACCAGTCTCAAATATTAGATTTTGGTACGGGCATGATGTTATCAAGAAAAACAAAAAAGGCTTGTGTATAAGCCTTTTGTCGTTGTCCCTATAGTCTTGTAGCTTTCGCCTTAATTATGATTAAGCATTAAATGCTGATATTGCCATTGGTATGTTTGTATCGTTGGTTGTTGTAATGTAATTCATTGTCCATATAAACATTGTGCATGAAATTAGTGCAAGTGTTATTAAAAGACAATTTGCAAGCTTTGTGTCTGTCATCTTTCCCTCACTGTTCTAATTATGCTACTGCAGAAAATGAAGAAGATGATGATGTACTTGAAGCAGGTGAAGATGAGGCGATTGAACCTGCTGTTTCTGTTCCTCCAAATACACTTCCTTGGCTCGGTTTATATGCGATTGAACCTGCTGTTTCGTGATTTGTAGGATATTTTGAAGATTGTGCTAAATTTAAACCAACTGTAAACATATTTATTATCTCCCTCGTTTGATATTCTTCTTACATATATATAAAAACGATATACTTTTTACGATTTCGGGATTAATAAATTTTGTTACATTGCTTAATAAAATTATATGTATACTTTTTTCATTAAAGCGTCAAAATTTTTATTAGATGCTTTTTTATAAATATTTCTTGCTCTTTTTATAATGTCTGCATTATAGTGAATAATTTCTTTTAGCGTCTCTATATCTTTTTCCATCTTGGGAAGGTTTTTGATGTTTTCCAACATTTCCAGTGCTTCTGTTAATTGTTGGCACTCTTTTTTAACATCTTCAATAGTTCTTCCGCCTAATTGGGTGTTTAGTGCTGCAATATGATCCTGTATTGTTTGTCTTTGTTTTTCATTTTTTTGAATTCTTTGTTCAAGTTTTTTTGTCTTTTCTTTATTGATTGCCATTTTTTCTATGTTTGTGAAATATTCAATTGTTTTTGAGCCTTCATATAATGTCATTTTATCTCTTAGTGCTCTAAGAGCGTAATTTAGAATTTCTATTGATGTTCGGCATTTTCTTAAGTCACCGCTTAAAAGGTAGTTATCTCTTTCTTCAAGCGCTTTTTGATATAAATATTTTGTGTGCAAATATTCTTCGTAATCTTTATTATCATCCGCATTTGCAAGATTTAGCTTTTCTAATCTGGCATTTCTTGTGCTCAGAATTCTTGTTTCTTGTTCTAAAAGCTTAATTTCATGGGCTAATTGAGAGTTTTCCAATAATGCTCGCTCTTCTTTTCTGATGGTTTCTTCTTGTGCTAAGAGTGCGCTAAGTTGAGAAATTTGTATTTTAATTTCGTTTTCTGCTTCTTCTTGTGTTTGTTCTCCTGAAGCTATTTTTTGATAGTAAGGTGAAAGTTTTATTTTTTTGATTTCAGTTTCAAGTGTGGTTTTTTCTTGTATAATTTTGCTTAATTTTTCTTCATACGAAATTAGTGTTTTATTTCTTGTTGCAATTGTGTTTGCTTTTGATTTATCAAGAGTGGAGTCCGGTTGATAAAGAATTATGTGCCCTCCGCTTAGGCTGCGAATGGTTTCAATGATTTTTGGAATATAAGTATCGTAATCATCGGGTAAAATATTATTGTCAAGTGCAGCTTGTATTGTTTTTAAATATTCTTGCAGGCGTTGTTGGAAGTTTGGAATTTCTTTTTGCCAATCAAAAAAGTCCAAATCTCTTCTTTTGTTGTTGCAGACAGCGCAATCGCAAATGTAATTAGAAATACTGTTTGCTCCGCCTTTTGATTCCGGAAAAAGGTGTTCTGCCGTTGGTTTAGATTGTTCAATGATTTTTAGTGCAATTTCTTTAGACGTTTTGTTTTTTGAATATTTAACAAAGAATGAATTTATATCGTTTTTTGAATTTGGTAATTTAGATACAATTTCGTTAATTCTTTCTTTGTTTTCATCTTCATCTACTATTTTTAATATTTCATATATAAAAACTTTTCTGGAAAAACCAATGGGGCTTTTTCCTTTAATCCTTGTTTCATGCTCAAAAATAGTGTTATTTAATGATTGAAGCTTGTCAGGGCTGTTGATATTTTGTTTAACATACTCTTTTAGTTCCGTTGTTATTGCTAATTGCTGCTCAATTAAAGACGGCATGCTTGAATTGGCTTGTAATTGAACTAATTGAGCAAGGTCTAAATCGGGATGTTTTAGGGCTAAATTTTTAATTATGTTTACAACTTGCTGGCGTTGTGGGTTGAAAATGCTTTTTTTGCGAGGTGTTTGTTTGTGTGTAAAAATGCTTTCATCTTCGTATTTTTCTAATGTTTTGGCTAAATCTTCACCTTTTTTATCGTAAACATCTTGCACAAACATTTCTTGTTGCTCGGGGTTCAACATTATATAGCCGCAAACAGGGCAATGGAGATTTTCTATTGTTTTTATTTTGAAGTTTGAAGTAGAGCAAGCGTCGCCTTTAAAAATTACTGCATTTTTTATAAAAACATCATTTTGAAGGGGAACAGTTTGGAATTTTATGGTGCTTTGTTGTTTTTTTATTGAGTTTTTTATCGGCTTAAACGGTATAAAGTTTATTTTCATAAATAAAGTTGCATGCTCCGGATTGTATATTTATATAAAAAGCATAAAAAAAATTTTTGCTAATTTATATAAATAAAATGTCCACGAGAGGATTCGAACCTCCGACATTCACCTTAGGAGGGTGACGTTCTATCCATCTGAACTACGTGGACATTTAACTTGATTTTAACACAAAGTTATTTTATAGTATATATATCCTTTGGGTTTGTAGCTCAGTTGGTAGAGCAGTTGACTCTTAATCAATTGGTCGTGGGTTCGAGCCCCACCGGACCCAAAGTTTTTTGTTTTTTATTGCGAAAAATTATACATCACATATTCTATTTTAATAAATATTGTATAATGTTATAAAATATTTAGATTAGTTTAAAATAGAGAGTGGCTTGTATGAAAAAAATATTGTCTATATTAATGTTATTTCTTACATCTTGTGCATTAGCGGCAGATAAATTGCATGTTGAAGCACTAAAAGGATTTTCGAGCGAGGATATGGAAGCAGGGTTTAATTTCAGCGTTAAGCTTGTTGAAGATGGCATGATGAATGATGTTTATATGTTAAAAGGTGATATCCTAAATTGTGTTTTAAAAAAAGTAACTGATCCGACAAGAGCAAAAAGAGATGCTAAAATTTATTTTACAGTAGAAAGTTATGAAGACTCTAAAGGGGTGCATGATGTTCAAGAGCCTTTAGTTGCAAGGTATGCAAAAACTGTTTTAAATAAAGAAGAAATCAAAAAAACTCCTCCTAAAAAAATAGCTAAAAAAGCAGCAAGCACTGTTGGTAATTTCTTTATGAAGGGTTTTTCTTATTGTGTTTCTTTTGCTGACGGCTTTGCGACAAACCCTGAAGGCAACAGGCTTAAATCAGGTGCAAAACAGGTATATAAAGATTCTTTTTTATCTATGGTTGAATATGGAAAAGAAGTTACCGTAAAAGAGGGCGATGTATTTTATTTGGTTGTAAAGCCTGTTAAAGAAGAAATAGAAAAAGAAACTTTAGACGAACAAAAAGAAGAAGTTGAAAAAAATCAAAGTTCTGAAGAAGCTTCACAAGAATTAACAAGTCAAGAAGATTCGCAAGATGCGGTTAAACAAGAAGCTACACAGGAAACTCAAGAAGAACAAAAAGAAGAAACCCAACCATTGACAACTTCCCAGCAGGTTGAAATTGATGATGGGATTGAAGTTGTGAGAGAAATAGAAAAATAAAATAATAATAAAAATTTAAAGTACCCTTTTTAAAAGGGTGCTTTTTTGTTAACTTTTGTAAAAATAAAACATTAAATCCTAAAGTTTAATTGCAAGCTTGTCGATATTTATTATGTAGATAATAAACAATAGGCAATAAGGAGCAATAAGTTATGGATATTAATCAAGTTAGATTTGGAAGTTATTCGATAGGAAATTCAAGTATTGGTGCAAGGAAAAGCGAAGCAAAGGCAAAGCAAGAAGCACCTGTTGAAGCTAAAAGTGAAGGTGTGAAAAATGAAGTAAGCGCTGATGAATTGTTTAGTGCAATGAATATTGCAGGCTTACAAAATAAAGCTCAAATCAATATTTCAAGAACAGAAGTTAATCCTATGGATTATTTGAGCGAAGATAGAATTAAAGATATTGAAGCCATGATGGGTAAATTTGAATCCGGAGTAAATCAAGTTGCGGATATGATTGAAGCAGAATTTCCAAGCGTATTTTCGCAACAAGATAAACTTGCTCTAGCAGCGAATGTATATGCTGCTGAGTAAGTAAAGAGAAGTTTTCCTTATTCTCCTCTATTGTTTAATTTTTAGCGCCGTTAAAGTCATCTTTAGCGGCTTTATTTTTATATTTTTGTATAAAATTTATAGCTTGTTCTTTTGTTGTAATTTCTTTACTCAGCTGCATTTCAAGCAATTCTTCGGTAATTATTCCAACCAATTTTGACGGTTTAATGTTTAATATCTCCATTATTTCTTTGCCATTTAAAAGACATTTTGGATTTTTTGCCATGGCTTCTACTTCTTGATAGTATTTTAACAGGTTATCAAGATGTGAAAGTGCTTTTTCAACCATTTCATCGCTGACTGCAACACCTCTGGCGCTTAGTCTGTCTGCTTTTGAAAGCTCTATTATATCAGGAGTGTTTGTGTTTAGTTTTCTGATAAATCTTGCGTATGCTTTTTGATTATCCGAACAATTTATAAGACTTGCAGGATAAATGTGGTATTTGACCATATCTGAAATATAAGCAATTTGTTTATTGGAAAATTTTAATTTTTCTAATTCTTTTTTTGCTAACTGTGCGCCTTTAATGTCATGACCGATAAAACGATGCCTTCCTGACGGTTCTATTGTCCAAGTTGAGGGTTTACCTATGTCGTGGTAAAGTGCTGCAATTTTTAATAACGGATTTTTTGATTTTATGTGTTTAACTGTTTCAATTGAATGATGAACCAAATCAAGGTGATGATGAGTGTTAGAAGGAACTTTTTTAATTTCTTTAATGAACGGGAAAATTATTTCTAAAGCTCCGTCTTCAAACATTTCTAAAAGGGTTTCAGTCAGATATTTTCCTTGAAAAAGATGAATAATTTCGTAGTTAATCCTCTCTTTTGCAACAGAATTAATCTTGAAAAAATTTTGTTTAGAAAATTCTTTTAAATCTTTGTCGATTTTAAAACCGGTAATTGCTCTAAAGCGGTACATTCTTAAAAATCTCAAAGAATCATCAAGCATATTATCAAATGAAATTGCTTTTATAATTCCTTTTTTTAAATCTTCTAATCCGCAATTAGGGTCATATATTTCTTTTTTATTTAAGTCATAAAAAATAGAGTTAATTGTAAAATCTCTTCTTCTAATGTCTTTTTCTATATCATTTTCAATAGCTTCAGATATATCAAAATAATTTTTTTTGTCATTTAGGACAACTCTGTATATTTTATTTTCGCTATCAAGCTCGACAAATGTTGCGTTTAGCTTTTGTGCCGTTTCTTTTGCTAAATCAATTGCGCCATCTAAGCAAACCAAATCTCTATCAGGTGAAATCTCATTATTCAAAAAGTAATTTCTTAAATAACCGCCCACAAGAAAAACTTTGCGGTTTTTAATAATATCATCAATTTTTGATAAAATTTCATCTTTAATTATCATTCTTCAAGCCTCGAAATTATGTTTGAAATAGCCGCTGTTATTGCATTTGGCGCTTTATAAATCATTTTGCCCAGTGTAATTAATTTGTAGTTATTTTTAATAAAAAAATCAAATTCTTTTTGCGAAAAACCGCCCTCAGGACCAATGACAACAGCTATTTTGGATTTTTTGTCAATATCATTGAGCGATGTTTCAAGAGTTAAGTTTTCATATTTTTCGGCAAAAATTAAAGTGTTTTCCTTTTTAAAATTGCAAAGAACATTCATTAAAGGCTGAATGGGTTGAATTTTGGGCATATCGGCTCTTTCACATTGTTTGAAATTTTCTTGGGCGATTTTTTGCCATTTTTCAATTTTTTCTTTAGGATTTTTGATTTTTAAAGATGTATTATCTGAAATTATAGGATATATTTCTTTAACGCCTGTTTGTACCGCATTAGCTATAGCTAAATTTTGGGCATCATTTGCAAGTATGGATTGAATTAAAATTAAATCATGTTTTAGTGTTCTTGTTGAGATTTTTTTATCTATAATTTGAGCTTTTAGGTTTGTTTTTGAAATTTCTTCAATTTTGCAATTATATACAACATGATTTTCATCGATGAATTTTATTGCTTCTCCCTTTTTCATTCTTAAAACTTTAAAAATGTGAAACAAATTTTCACTGTTAATAAGTTCAATGTGAGAGTTTTTTATTTCTTCTTTTTTAATTAAAAAATGCGGCATAACAGTATAATTTTAGCATAAATTTTTCGTTTTCTAGTTTATATGGATGATATTTTATAAAAATGCTTAAGGTCTCAAAATCCTGATATAGATTGAAAATTTACCGAATATTATACTTTAGTATGAAAAATTTATACTAAAGTATAAATAAAATGAAACGATATTTCTACTATATAAAATTATGGAGAGAAAAAAATGGCTATCACATTAGGAACAAACATACCTGCTTTTGTTTCTCGCATGTATTTAAATTCAGCTAATGATAGTTTAACTGCAACCATGGAAAGATTGTCAAGCGGAAAGAAAATTAATAAGGCGGGAGATGACGCTGCAGGTCTTGTAATTTCAGAAAACATGGAATCGCTTGTCAGGGGCTCAAAACAAGCCATGACAAATATTCAAACGGCTGAAAGTTTTTTAACCGTTGCAGAAGACGGTATGGTTTCAATTTCGGATCATTTGCAGCGTGTTAATGATTTGCTGGTAAATATGGCAAATGATACAAACGATATTGAATCAAGAACTGCGGCTGTTAGAGAAATTATAGAGCGTATTGATGAAATTAATCGTTTGGCAGACAGTACAAATTTTAACGGAAGAACAATGCTGGATGGTTCAACAGATGAAATTTATGTACAGATGGGACCTGACGAAACTGAGACTTCATATATAGAAATTTCATCCGCTTTAACTGATTGCCACAGTAAAGCATTGGATGTGGATTTGCCTGCTGTTTTAAATCCGGATGCACTTAAATATAATGACGGTGATGATAAAATTGCAATTCCAAATCCTGACGGCACAGGTTATGTTGATTCTGAAACAGGCGATCCTGTTGCACAAATTACTGATCCAGATGATTTTGAATCCGCATTTGACCCAAGTAATGAAAATTGTAGAGCCTATATGGAAAAAGTTCAAGCGGCAATTTCTGAATTATCCACAAGACGCGGTATGCTTGGTGCTTACGAAAATAGAATGCAAAGCTCTTATGATTCTTTGTCAACAAGAATAGAATCTCTGGAATCTGCTAAATCAGTTTATGTTGATTCTGATATTGCAGAAGAGTCAACAAATTTTGCACAACAACAAATAATGCAGCAAATAAATATTTCAATTTTATCAAGCGCGAACGCTATGCAACAGAGTGCTTTATCGTTGCTTGGAGGCTAACAACTTAATTTTTAATTTTCTCTCCATGGAACTTGCTTCTTTTTATTTTGAAGCAAGTTTTGTTTTTAAAAAATTATGGAAATTTTCATATATATTTTTTGAAATGTTTTCGTTAAAAATTTCATAATAACAATTATCATCAAGTAAATCAAAACTGCTGCAAGAGGTTTGTTTTGCTTCTTTTTCCATATCTGACATTGTACAAAAATAGTTAATAATTGCATTTTTATACTTTAAATCTTGATTTTTTATGAAATTGTTGTGATATAAAATATCCAGAGTGTTTTTAATTGCAGAATTAAATATTTTTGGAATTTCATAATCTATTAATGATTTAATTTCTTCAAAAGTAAAATGGGTGTTTTTGTTTAAATGTTCATTTAGTAATTTTTTGAATTGTTCATTTTTTAACAGGTAATCTATGAAATATTTTTCTAAATCCAAAAAAGACAAAGAAGCAAAATGTTCAATTATTTTGATGTCGTCTTTGTTATCAAGATGATTTTTAAGACCGAAATACGTTCTATCATTTTTTCTTTGCAAAATATGAGTATATTCATGGGCGATGGCTGATAATACTTGCAGTTCTTCTTTTTCATCATTTGGAAATTTAATATATATTGTTGCAGAGTTTATATCGTCGTTTTCATTTTGGTTTATTTCGTAATGAGCGTAGCTAAAGCCTTCTAATTTATTTTTAAATGAATTAATGTTTTCAATATTAATGGCAAAATCTTCGCAATTTTGAAAATATTCTTTAATTTTTGGAAGATTAAATTCTTTTATTGAATTAAAAATTTTAAGTGCTTTTTTGATATTATTTTCTGACATAGTAAATTCATTTTAACATTTTACATGCGAATTGCAAAAAAAAATCTTTTTGCGTATTATATAGTTAACTCACTCAAACCTCGCAGATAACGTAAGTTATTTTTGTGAAAGGAAAGAAAAATGGCAAATATTAAATCTGCAAAAAAAAGAGTATTAATTGCTCAAAGAAACACAGAAAGAAACACTGCATTTAAAACGTCAATTAAAACAGCAGTTAAAAAAGTTTTAGCTTGTGCTAAAAGCGAAGACAGATCTGAATTAAATACGTTATTGGCAAAAGTGTATCAATTATGTGACAAAGCAGCAGGAAAAGGTATTTTACATAAAAATACTGCAGCCAGAAAAAAATCAAGATTAACTAAAGCTGTTAATAAAATTATCAACAAATAGTTTCGGTTAATAAGATTATTAAAAACCCGAGGAAGTCATTAGCCTCGGGTTTTTAATTTATTTATTTATTTATTTATTTATCTTCCGTTGTTATAAAGATTTTTTTGCCTAAGCTAAATCTTTTGCAATAATCTATTAAGTCATCTTTAACATCGGAACATAAGATGTATAGTGCAATAATATTAGGAACACACATTGCAATCATCATAGCGTCTGTTATTTCGATTACTGATTTTACATTCATAACTGAGCCGATTACAATAAATACGCAATATATCAGGTTGAATGCAAGAGCACGTTTTTTGCCTTCTCCAAAAAGGAAAGTCCAAGCTTTTTGTCCGTAATATGCCCAAGATATTAATGTTGAAATTGCAAACATTATCGCAATTATGGATAAAATAACAGGGAAAAACGGTATAACTGATTGAAATGCTCTTGAAGCCAGTTCGATTCCTGATATTTCATGGGCAGCTTGTGTACAAGTGTTTGAAAATATAATTGCAAAAGAAGTAAATAAACACAATATACCTGTCAGGAATGTTTCCAATAAAGCAACAAAGCCTTGTGAAACAGCTTCTTTTGTTTGTGCTGCAGCATATACAATAGCGGCTGCGCCTGTTCCTGCTTCGTTACATTGAACGGAACGCCTTAAACCTATTATTATTGTTCCAAAAATTCCGCCTGCAACTGCTGTCGGATGAAATGCTTCTCTTAAAATAAGAAGTATGGCGCTTGGTATATGAACCACATTTGCAAATATTACAATTAACCCTGAAATTATATACATAGCGCACATTGTAGGAACTAAAACAGTTGTAATTTTAGCTATACTTTTGATACCGCCAACGGTAACAAGTCCGATTAATATTGCAATAACAAGTCCTACAAGCCAAGCACAGCCGTTTAATATGCTGTCGGCTCCGCCTGTCATAAAGATTATTTGGCGTGTTGATTGGTTGACTTGAATCATATTTCCGCCTGTTATTCCGCCTCCGATACATAAAATTGCAAAAAGTACGGATAAAGGCTGACCAAGCCATCTTAATTTTTTTCTTGTTAAGCCGTGAGCTATATAGTGCATCGGCCCGCCTGAAATTGAGCCGTCTTCGTTAAATCTTCTGTATTTAACGGCTAAAGTAGCTTCAATAAATTTTATTGACATACCCAAAAGAGCACCCGCAAAAATCCAAAATGCAGCTCCGGGGCCTCCGATTGAAATTGAGATTGCAACACCTGCGATTGAACCAATTCCTATTGTGCCTGATAGCGCTGTTGCCAGTGCTTGAAAAGAAGATACTTCACCGCAATCGTTTGATGTATCGCCGTTTGAGTGTTTATGAGGTTTTACAATAAGTTCGATTGCGTGTTTGAAACCCCAAATGCACACTCCTCTGAAATAAATCGTAAAAAATATCCCTGCAAATAAAATCCAGAAGATAATTAAGGGAACTTTATTTCCAAAAAAGTTAATCGGATAAAAAATTACACTTGCAATTGCGTCTGAAATAGGGGCAACATGTTTATCCATGAAAGCATCCACATTCATAGCTTGAGCTTTTAGTGTAAATAATAAAGTTGTCAAAAGTATGGTAAATAATTTGTTCATCCTATAATAAACCCTTTCTAATTTCTTTTGGGCAGATTTATATTAGCAAGAAAAAATTAAAAACACCATTTAACCAAAAAACATTTTAACATTTTGTAAATAAGTTGATTTTTAAATTTGTTAAAAATTATGTTTTTATATTATTCTAGTGTGTATGAAATTAGTATTTAAATTGTTTATATTTATGATGTGTTTTATGGGGTTGACCGCTTTTTCAAAAGAGGTGAAATTTATTCATATAACCGATATAAACCTTAATACAAAAAATGCATATTTATTACAAGATACAATAGAAGAAATAAATCAATATCAAGATATAGATTTTGTTGTTTTTGGCGGAAATAATATATCAAAAGCTAACATAGATAATTTGAATACTTTTTTGTATTTATTGAAAAAAGTAAATAAGAGATGTTATGTATTGCTTGGTTCAAACGATGTTTTTGCTTCAAACGGAATTGATAAGACTTATTATCTAAAAAGAGTAAGAAGAGCTTTATTTTTTAAACATAGTGATAAGCCGAATTATGTTTTTAAGAAAAACGGATATGTTTTTGTTGTGATGGATGGTTCTAAAGAATATTTCCAATCATCAAACGGATACTACACAAAAGCCGAGTTGGATTGGCTTGATAAAACCTTGGAAGAATATAAAGATGAAAAAGTAATTATATTGCAGCATTTTCCGATTACTTTAGTTAAATCTCAATGGCTTCAAACGGCAAAAATAGAAAATTATATTCAGGTATTGATGAAGCACAATAACGTAAAAATGATTGTTTCCGGTCATTACGGCGATAATGATGAGAAAAAAATCCATGGAATTTATAATATAATTACTGAAAGTTATTCTGAGAATTGTGCATACAAAATCATAGATATGGATTTAGAAGATGATTATGTTGCAACTTTTCTTGTAAAATAAAATATTAAGTTTTCTAAAAATTAAAATTTTTTGATATAAAAATTAAATTTTTAAAAAAAATTCTTTGTTTTTTTAAAAAAATAGAGTGAAAGATATTAAATTTATATAAAAAAAATTCGGTTTTTTTAATTTTTCGTATACTATTTTATAGTTGAGTTTTTATTTATTTGAATTGGTTTTTGACAAAAAAATACGTTCGAATGAAAATAAAAACAAATAGGTATTTAAGGAGGAAATATGACAGATACCAAGTTAAAAAAAGAAAAAATCGCTAAACTATGCGAAGAAAACAACGTAGGATTTATCAGACTTCAGTTTTGCGATATTAACGGCACAATTAAAAATCTTTCATTGCCGATAAGTCAATTAAATAAAGTTTTAAATAATGAAATCATGCTTGATGGTTCTTCCATCAAAGGTTTTAGAAGTATTGAAACATCTGATATGTATTTCTTCCCTGATCTTGATACATTCATGATATTACCTTGGTGCGAAAGAGATGGAGAAAATGTTGCAAGAATTATTTGTGATATTCACAATGCAGACGGAACTCCTTTTGAAGGCTGCCCAAGATGTAATTTAAAAAGAATGATTGCAAGAGCCGAAAAAATGGGCTATAAGATGAACGTGGGTCCTGAGGCGGAATTTTTTATTTTCGAATTGGATGAAAAAGGCGAAGCAACTACAATTCCACATGATAAGGGCGGATATTATGACGCTGCACCTACCGATATGGCCGAAGACATAAGACGTGATATAGTCGGTACATTGGAAGCTATGGATTTTGAAATTGAAGCTTCTCACCACGAAGTTGCTGACGGTCAACACGAAATTGATTTTAAATATGCAGACGCTTTAACAACTGCAGATAACATTATTACATTTAAGTATGTTGTAAAAAGTATAGCTGCAGAATATGGCGTTCATGCTACATTTATGCCAAAACCGATTTTCGGAATAAATGGTTCAGGTATGCACTGTAATTTATCTTTATTTAAAGACGGCAAAAATCTATTCTATGCTCCTGAGCGTGATTTTCAATTGTCAAAAGAAGCTTTATATTCTATAGGCGGCGTATTAAAACACGTTAAATCATTTACTGCTGTTACAAATCCTGTAGTAAACAGTTATAAAAGACTTGTTCCGGGGTATGAAGCTCCTGTTTATCTTGCTTGGAGTTTGGCAAACCGTTCAGCTTTAATAAGAGTTCCTGCTAAACGCGGCGTTGCAACAAGAATTGAATTGCGTTCTCCTGATCCTTCTTGCAATCCGTATTTGGCTTTAGCTGCAATATTGGGCGCAATTTTAGACGGTATTGAAAATAAAATTGAACCGCCGTTGCAAGTTGAAGAAAATATATATGAAATGACTCCAAGAGAATTGAAAAAAGCAAAAATTGATTCACTTCCGGGAACTTTAATTGAAGCAGTAGAACTTTTAGAAAAAGACGAAGTTGTTAAAGATGCCCTCGGAGAGCACATTTTGAACGAATTTGTAACAGCAAAAAATATCGAATGGGATAAATATAGAACAAACGTTACAAAATGGGAATTAGATTCATACTTAAACAGTTACTAAAATAACCAAGGCGGAGTCTAACTCCGCCTTTTATATTATTTGATATTCTTTTCCTTTGTTTATGATTAATTCTGCTGCAATATCCAGTTGATTATAGGTTAAATCTTTCATAACGCAAAGCCTTAAGCGACATTCTTTTCTTCTTGTGGCGGGATAGGTTACTATGTTCACATACACGCCTTGCATTCTAAGTTCCTGATAGAGCTTAAATAATTTTTTTTCGTCATATATCATAACGGGAATTATTGCGCTTTGCGTATTACCTAGAGTGAAACCTGCTTTTAAGAGTTTCTTTTTTAAATAATCTGTTTTTTGCATTAATTCAGCTCTGCCTGCTTTATCTTTTTCAAAGAGCTTAAATACTTCAATTAAGCCTCCTGCAACAGATGCAGGCATGGCGGTAGAAAAGAAATATGTTCTTGCATAAAGTCTTAAATATTGAATAATTTCTTTTTTGGCGGCGCTATATCCGCCTAGCCCACCGGGGGCTTTAGATAGCATACCTACGTTTAAATCTATTTTATCTTGGACATTATAAAATTCTGCGCTTCCTCTGCCTGTTTTTCCTACTACCCCAATACCATGTGCATCATCTACCATGACTTTGCATTTATATTTTTGCGCTAATGAGGTTATTTTATCAAGGCGTGCAATATCGCCATCCATCGAAAATACACCGTCTGTTATTATTAGTCTGCCTGTTATATCATCGGGAATTCTATCTAAAATGCGTTCTAAATATTTCATGTTGCCATGGGGATATACTTTAATTTGAGCTCCTGATAACTGACACCCGTCATAAATTGAAGCGTGGTTTGCACTATCGTTTATTATAATATCTTCACTGTTACAAAGAGCGGATATGACCCCAATATTTGTTCCGTATCCTGAAGGAAAAACAATTGCGTCTTCACAATTATAGAATTTTGCAATTCTTTTTTCTAATTCTTTATGTAAATCACAAATGCCTGCATAGTTTGATACTGCACCCATACCCATGCCGAATTTTTCAATTGCTTTTTTACTTGCTTCAATAACTTTTGGGTGATTTGCAATGTTTAAATATGAATTTGACCCAAGCATTATGACGTCATGACAATAGCCGTCTTTTTCTTTTAATTTAACTATAGGGGATAACTTATTTAAGCTTATCATTCCGAGGGCTTCGTTTCCTGTTAAAATTCCGCTGTTTAGGATTTTATCCACTCTTTTGGCTTTTTCAAATAAATCTTCTTTTTCTTGGGTGTGGACAAAATTTTCAAATTTAATATTGATTATTTCAGTTTCAGATATAGACAAAATTAAATTCTCCTTTACTTAAACGGAATTATATAAATTTTATTCGATACAGAAAATAGACAATAAGCTAATATGGTGTTATTATAAATTTTTTATAGGAGTGTCTAATGTTAAATAATATATTTGAAAAAGTTTGCTTTAATGTTTATAAATCGCTTAATCCGTTTATGATTAAGGCAGTTATTCCTTTTGCAGATGTAATAAGAAAAATAAATAATAAACCGCAAATTCCCTTGAAAGAAAAGCTTGCAGAGATTGATTTTCCCGACTTTTCTTCTGATAAAGTGATTTTAGTCCATGGGGTTTCTGTTGGTGAAGTTTTATCTTTAGAGAATTTAATTAAAAAAATTAAAAAGACTTTTCCTGAAGCAAAAATGGTTATAACAACAGGAACAGTTACAGGGCAAGAACTGGCTAAAAAGAAATATTCAGAAATTGCTGATTTTATAACTTATTTTCCTCTTGATGCTTATAAAACAGTTGAAAAATTTATTGATTCTATTAACCCTAGTGTTATTTTAATAGCTGAAACTGAATTATGGCCTAATTTTTCATATTGCGCTAAGCAAAAAAATATTCCCTTATATATCATCAACGGCAGAATTTCAGATAAATCATATCCGAGTTATTTAAAAATTAAAGGATTTTTATCAATTATTTTAGATTGTTATCAAGGCATTTTTTGCCAAAGTGAGTTGGATAAAGACAGATTTATTGCAATTGGCGCAAAAGAAGAAAAAACTGTTGTTATGAAAAATCTAAAGTTTGAAATCGAGAAAAAAGTTTGTGATATAGATTTAAAACAAGAAGGTTTTAAGGTTTTAATTGCCGGCTCAACTCATAAAGGCGAAGATGAAATTGTTTTAAGGCAATATAAAAAATTGAAACAAAAAATTCAAAATTTAAAATTAATTGTTGCGCCAAGACATTTAACAAGACTTGATGAAGTGAAAAGTTTAGTTCAAAATTCAGGTTTTAGTTATGGCCTAAGAACAAAAGAAGATAATTTCTTAAACAACGATATAATTATTTTGGATACTTTAGGAGAATTATCTAAGATATATAATATAGTTGATGTAGCCTTTATTGGCGGAAGTTTTAATAAAACAGGAGGTCATAACCCTTTAGAAGCTACAATATATTCTAAACCTACAATTTCAGGGCCTTCTATTAAAAATTTCAGAGATATTTATTCTATTTTAGAGCGTGAGGCAGCATCATTTGTAGTTAAAAATGAGGATGAATTTTATAATACATTGGAAAAATTATTAACTGATGAAGAATTTTATTCTAAAATTTCAAATAATTGTTTGAATTGTTTTAACAATCAACAAGGTGCTTCTGATTTTGTTATAAAAAAATTACAAAATGTGTTATAAAAAATCTAAATGAGGAATTAATATAATACCGGGTTGACGTTCGTGGAGATAAAAGCCCTCGACTGCTCCCGATGAAGATTAATTGGTTTAATCTATGATTAAAAGCTCCCTTTAAGGGAGCTTTTTAGATATTTTATTTATTTAAATCTTTTAGGTCTTTAATTTTTAGGGCTAAATAAGGATCGTTTTTATCCGTATCAATTAAAAACATTGCAAAAGATTTATCAAAATTAAAGTGTCTTGGAGTTGTTTGAATTGGCATTGCCATGCATTTTGTCATTAAAGCAGCTTCAGATTTAACTTTTCCGCCTTTGTTGTTTAATTCTAATTGAATTGTTTCAATGGCTTGTGAGAAATATAAATCTGTGCCTTTGATTTGTTTGTTACATAATTCAGGGTATTTTCTTTGGCTTTTAATTACCAGATTTGGAACTTTAAGAGTGTCGTTAGGGTTAAAAACTTCGCCTTCTTTATATTCTTTTTGTTTTTTTAGCATTTTAGAATATAGGGTTTTTAGGTTTTTGTTTTCATCTGTTCTATAAAGATAAACGATATCGTTTGTTTTTGTTAAAAGTTGAACAGCATAATCATTTTCATTGTTATAGAATAAAACTCTTATGTTTCCATCTAAAATTTCATTTGATTTATCTGTA
>CALVET010000014.1 GCA_944326675.1 Candidatus Gastranaerophilales bacterium | reverse complement strand
TCTAAAAAATATAAGAGATTTTCGTTATTTTCTTCCATAATTTAATTGTAGCGCAACAATTTTTTAAAACAAGACAAAATGCCTAAAAACTAAAAAGTGGGTAACATCATTGAATTATTTTGTTTTGTTGTAAAGTCAAGCGCTCTTTGACGGTTAATTTGTTCGGCATCTAATTTTATTTTCGGGGTTTTATATCTGGCTTGTTCTTCTTGAACTTGTTTAATCTTGTCTGATTTTTTCATTTTATCGTATTTAATTAAAGATGAAGTGTCATCAATTTCGTAATCTGTGATAATTGCCGAATTATCAATTAAAAGCGGAACTTCTTCTTTTGCAAAAACAAAAGGAAGACTAAATATCGCTAAAATTATCAACATCTTTTTCATAGTTTTATTGCTCCTAATCTCAACACTTCATAAGTATCATTATTGCATAAAATCACTGTTGATGGCAAGTTTTCGTTTATTGTATCGTTGATTGGTTTTATAATTGTAGCAACTTTGGAAAATTTTTCACAAGCTTCTTTATAATTTTGTACAGGAGGCTCAAGGGAGATGTTACAAGAGGTTGTGGCTAAAACCCTGCCGTCTATTTCAGAAACTAAAGCACAAAAATCTTCGCTTTTTGGAATTCTTATCCCTACGGTATTATTATTTGAAGTAATTTCAAAAGGACATAATTCAGATTTTTCAAATATTAAGGTAAGTCCTCCCGGAAGATATTTTTCAATTAATTCATAAGCATAATCAGGAATATATTTAATATATTTTTTTAATGGTTCTAAGCTGTCGCTCATTAAAATCAGAGGTTTTTTTATGTCTCTTTTTTTGATTTCATAAATTTTTCTAATAGCTATAAAATCTCTCGGGTGTGCGCCAAAACCCCAGACAGTATCTGTTTTAAAGGCAAAAACCTCTCCTTTAGTTAATTTCATTTTTCTTCCTTTTTAATTTTGCTTCAATTTTTTCTTTTAAATCTTCTAAATATTCTATTTTCAGGATATGAGCTAAAATAACATAAACTGCAAGGCTTATAATAAATACAATTGATACTTTTACTATTTTTAGAATAAATGTTGAAATAAATATGTTTCCTAAAATTATATTAACTCCATTTCCTATTAAAAAGGCGGCTATGGCAGCTATTATGATTTTAAAAATTTGAACTATAAACGCTCTGTATCCGATAGAGATTTTTTTTCTTATCAGTAAAGCTAATAGAATTGCATTAATTAGGGTTATTATTGTTGTTGATAATGCAATACCGTTAATTCCCAACGGTTTTACAAGAATTGAGTTGAAAATTAATTTTAGCAGAATTGAACCAATTGCAATATAAAAAGGCGTTTTGGAGTCATTAAAAGAGTAATAAAGCCTTGTTATCGAATCTCTAAACATATATGGGATTATAGATAATGTTATAAAAAATAATACATCAGCCACCATTACCGTTGCTTGATGGTCAAATGCTCCGCGCTCAAGTGCTAAAGAAATTAAATCAACACGAGATATAAATATAAATATCATTCCGAATGTGCCGACTAAAATTAAAGAGCCTACACCTTTATTAAAATAATATCTGACTTCATCAAACTTTTTTTGAGCAACAAGTTTTGAAAACAATGGAAACAAAGGAACTAACAGCGCTGAAAGCATTAATCCGACAGGGAATTGAAAAATTCGATTTGCATAGCCATACGCTGTCCATTGACCTTCGGCTAAGCCTGACGCAAAGAATATATCAACATAAATTCCTATTTGTCCTATTGTTGAAGACAAAAAAGCCGGCGCTAATAGTTCAAGGATTTCATTAAAATGTTTGTTGTGGAAAAAATCAAAACAAGGTTTAAAAGTGTAGCCTAATTTAATAATAGCGGGCGATTGCATGATAAATTGCAATAGTGCACCTATCGTTGTACCTATGGCAAGATAAAAACCCGTGTTATCTCCTTTTGAAAAAAGCAGGGTTAAAATCACCCCGATTGAGAGCATAGATGGCGCTATATTAGGCAAAAGAAAATGATTGTAAGTAACTAAAATCCCGTAATAAAGTCCTAAAAGAGCGCCGACTAATATAACAGGCGACATTATTTTTAAGTGATATGCTGCTAATGATGATAGTTCTGGACTTGCCTGAGAAATAATAATATTCATTACCTGCTGGGGAAAAAAGAAGCAAATTATTGCAATTACACCAAAAATAAGTATTGAAAATGTTTCATAAGTGTTAAACAGTTTTTTTACTTCAGGCTCGGGTTTTGTATTAAAGTTTTTAACAACTTTAGAAAAAACACTCACTGTTGCAGAATGAAACGGGCCTCCCATGCCTCCTAAAATTACAATTGCAAGTGCGGGGATTTGATAAGCATATAAATAAGCGTCTGATACAATGCTTGCGCCGTAGTAGTTTGCAACAAAAATATCTCTTAGAAATCCGACTATTTTAGATAATAAAATAACAATTACTATTAAACCCGCACTTCTTAAAAGCCCGGGGGCTTTTTTTTCTTTTTCCGTATTTTCCATAGCTATATTAATTCCACTCTGTAATTAACCGTTTTTCCTTTGTTTTCTTTGGTTAAAGGTGCAAAGTTAATTACATTTATTCCTTGTTTTAAATACTGAGTTATGTTTATTTTGATTAATTTATCCTTTGTGATTGATTTTGTGTCGTTAAAATTATAATCATTTATCTTAAAAGGAAATTCAGTTGCATTTTTTGGATTGTCAATGATTAAGTAGGCTTCTTTGAATGTGTTTTTGTCAAAATAAAATTCTGTTTTATACCAAACGTTATATTCGTTATAAAATACGGTTTTTGGTATGGTTGAAATATTGATGTTTGTGTAATAGTGGTTTAAAATTTGAGCAAAATTTTTCCCTGATTTAGAAAGATTATATGCGCCATATTGACTCATCCCGACGCCATGACCAAAACCGCCTCCGATGAATTTAAATGTTGCGGGATATTTTTCAATGTCAAATGAATCAAAAAAGCTTAGCTGGTTGTTTTCTTCTTCGTTTTGTGTCAGCTTTTCTTTTCCTTCTGTTTCAACAAAAAAGTTCGCACTCGGCAAAATTGCATTGTTTTTCTTTATTGTTTTTCTTATTCCGAGTTCTTTTTTAACTTTGTATGTACCTGATTTTGCAATAATTTCAAGTTCTGTGATTTTGCCTGATTGAGTTCTTTTTGCGGCTTTAATTTCTTTTAAGCCTTCAAGCTTTATGTCTCCGTCATATTTTGGTTCAACCAAGCCTGATTTTGATTGTTGCTGCAGGGTGGTATGAAGTACATTTTCAAGTTCTGTTCTTGTAAAATCAAATTCCCATCTGAATTTTGGAGAGTTTGTATCAAGCCCTGTGTCTTTAGATAAATAAAACTTTTTAACATCATCTTCTGATTTTAGAGGTTTTTGATTTTCTTTATCATACCTTGCTTTTAAATAAGGGTATGAACCGATTGATTTTTCTGTTCCGTACACGTCGTCCCAGTCGTCTGTTATTCCGGGGCTTGTTGAAAAATATAATGCGCTAATCGGTTTTTCGTTGTATAGAGCATATATTCCTTTTGTTTCGTTTATTGCTTTGTCTGATATATCTCTATATGAATTAACTCCGTAATAAACTTGAGAGGATGTTGAATCGGAAACATCATAATTTGGGCTGATTTTTGCGTTTGTTACATAGTTTCTTGCGGCAACCGCTTGAGCTTTTAAGGCTTCAAGCCCGAAAGAAATCGGCATTTCGTTAGGAACAACGCCTCTTAAATAATTTTCTAAGTCTATGACATTAACCACGTTGAATTTTTGATTATTTTTTGCTCTTGTGATTTCAATCATGCCGTCATATTTTGCAGGAGTGCCTTTTCTGTTTAGTTCAACAATTTCAAGTTTGGCGTTTGAATTGAATAAAAGCGGGCCTTCAAGGTTTTCGTATTTTTTTTCTCCGTCGATTAATATTGTATATAAACCATCATTCATTTGAATTTCTACAATTTTGCCGGCCGCTATATCGTCAATTTTTGTATTTTGCGACATATCAACCACTTTAATGATATTTTGTGATGATAATTTTATATTTTGATAGTCATATTGAGAAAAAGATTGGTTTGAAATCCCAACTCTTACAGTGCTTTTCTCCATTTGTGCAAACGCATTTTGGATTAAAAAAACAGAAGTTATTAATAATATAATTAGTCCTTTTTTCATATTAATAATTTTACAATTAAAAATTATTAATGTAAAATTAATTATGTTTATTATGCTTACGGAGGAAAAAATGTCCAACGATGAGAATTTAAGAAAATTCAGTTCTTTGGCTCTTTTAAATTTTTGCATAGGCTTTTTTGGTTTACAATTTGCCTGGCAAATGAGAATTATTTTATCGGGACCTTTAACTGAATCATTGGGAGCAAGCCCTCTTTTGTATGGAATTATTTGGCTTGCAGGTCCTGTAACAGGTATTATAGTACAGCCTATAATAGGCGCGCTTTCTGATAATACTTTTACAAAATTCGGAAGAAGAATTCCATATTTGTTTTTTGGCGCATTGTTTGGTGCAATTGGTTTGATATTACTGCCAAAAAGTGAAGCAATAAGTAATTTGTTCGGTCAAAATCATCCTGAATGGCTTGCTTTGTTTATTG
The DNA here is from genome assembly GCA_944326675.1 of Candidatus Gastranaerophilales bacterium. Classification (GTDB taxonomy): domain Bacteria; phylum Cyanobacteriota; class Vampirovibrionia; order Gastranaerophilales; family Gastranaerophilaceae; genus RUG14156. Next base: position 17,485 of record CALVET010000014.1, on the reverse strand, counting down.
CTGCAATATTTATCTGGGTTATAGACGCTTGCGTTAATGCTGCACAAGGTCCTTACAGGGCTTTGATTCCCGATAATATTGCAAAAAGTCAACATGCTATAGCTAATTCATATTTGAGTTTTGCTATAGGGCTTGGTTCTGTTGTGGCAGCCGGTGCTGCTCCGTTTTTGAAATGGGCATTTGATTATCAAATGTCTGTAGGGGCGCAATTTACCATGGCGGGTGTTGCTTTTATTTTAGGCACGGTTTGGACTTGTGTTACTTTTAGAGAAAATATTCCAAGCAAAGCTGCAATGATAGAAAAGAAATTGGAAGCAAAAAAACATGTCTCAAAACCTTTTATTGAAAATGTGAAAGAATTTTTAAGCGCAAGTCCTGAAGTGGGTAAAATTTGTTTAATACAATTTTTTACTTGGATAGGTATAATGTGCATGTTGATTTTCTTTACTCAATATGTTGTTCACATTTTATATTCAATTCCAAATACTGTGGATTTACCGCAAAATATCATTGAAGCATTTGAAATGCAGCAAGTAAGAGCTCAAAACTTTGCTTCGATTTGTTTTGCATTCTTTAATTTAATATGCTTTGTAATTGCAATTCCGATTGCAAAAATGGCAGAAACAAGAGGAAACAAAAGAGTTCATGCGGGAGCATTATTTTTAATGGCTGTTGCATATTTGTTAATGGCATTAATGCCTAATAATGTCACTGTCTTTGCTGCAATGGGATTGGCAGGTATCGGCTGGGCTTCAACATTATCCTTGCCGTTTGCTATGCTTACAAGATATGTAAAAGAAGGAACGGAAGGTTCTGCAATGGGTATATTTAATATATTCATTTCTGCACCTCAAGTCCTTGTTTGCACCTTGTTAGCTTGGTTTATTAATCTATCTTCTTTTAAAGTAGGTGATTTTACAAATAATCATTATGATTACGCATTTTTAGCCGGTGCTGTTATGTTAATTATTGCGGTTTTGATTACTCTTACTGTAAAAGAAGATGAAAATGACTAAGTAAAATAAATAATTAAAAAAATAAAAGCCCTTTTTAAAAAAAGGGCTTTTTTAATGAACTATAAAAATATAAATTAAATATCCAAAGTAAAATAGTCCTGCTGATACAAGTGATAGAGCTTTAATTTTATTTGCGGTTAGAATTGTAAGAATAAATATAAGTGAAAAACTAATTACGGTTAAGATATTTATCAAAATGTCAAAATTTAAAACCCAAGGGGTAAATATTATACCTATTGAAGTCGGTATCATTGCTTGAAAAACAATTCCGCCTAGTACGTTTGCCATTGCAAGCTCGTCTTTATTATTTTTAATCCAGATTACGCTATTGATACATTCGGGTAATTCTGTTGCAAAAGGTGTAACAATAAGACTTAGAATGATAGGATTTATGTGTAATATTGTTGAAAAATAACCGATTTCTTTTACAAAGAAATGCGAAAAAAAGGCAAGCGCTAAAATTGAAGCAAGGAATTGTATTAATATGCAAAACAGGCCTTCTTTTACTTTAAATATTTTGGAAAAAAGTAAATCATCTAAAATATTTTCACAAAAATTTTGTTTTGATTTTATGAGCGTTCTATATGCAAATGTTGAATATAGAGTAATTAAAAATATAACTACGGTTATTTTTATATTGTTATAAGGAATAAATGAGGATGAAACGGCAATTATATAGGCAATTAAAAAATATTTATATTGCCTTATTACGTTTTTTAAATCAAGGTTTAGTTCTTTTTTATTGCGTTTTACACAAAATAAAACAACACCCATTAAAAACATTGCAAAAGTTGAAAGCATAAAAGGAGAGCCGATAATTGCTCCAAGAGCTATATCTTGCCCCAGAGCGATGTCTTTTTTTGTAATATATGCTCCAAAAATTGCAATTATTGGAACAATTGTTTCAGGAAAGCTTGTTCCAAAGACTGCAAAAATTGAACCGACTGCATTGTTTCCGACTTTAAGTTTGCAGCCTAAATGTTCTGTTGCATTGGTAAAAAAGGAGCAAGCGTATATTATCATCAGAAGATAAAATATAATTGCAATGATGTGGATTAAAAAAAGCATTTATTTTTCCTTTATTTTTGTGTTATTTTATAACTAATGGAAAGAGAAATTTTAAACGCAATAAATAATTCGTTGTGCCCTCTTATAATAACACACGTAAATCCTGATGGCGATACTTTGGGTTGTGCAAGTGCAATGAAGTCTTTTATAGGAGATAAGGCAGATATTTTAATTCAAATTGAAGATAATTTTAATTTTCCTTCTTCATACGCTTTTTTACCTTATATTAATAATGCTAAAAATCTTCTTGACGTTGAAGATAAGTATGATTTAGTTATTGCTCTTGATATTGCTTCAAAAGACAGGATGATTGGAAAAGCGGGAGAAATTTTTAATAAAGCGGAAAATACAATTGCAATTGATCATCATAAAACAAATAAGGGTTATGCTAAATTAAATCACATTAGAGGTGGAATTTCATCAACCGGTGAAGTGTTATATGACTTATTTCAAGAATTAAAAATTGAAATAACAAAACAGATGGCAATTGGTTTATATGCTGCAATATTAACGGATACAGGCTGTTTTAAATATGAAAGCACAACTTCTCATACTTTTGAAATTGCTTCAAAATTATCCGAAATTGGAATTAATACATCTCAAATAGCGGATTTGTGTTATACAAATAAGCCTAAAAATTTAATTTTATTTCAAAATAATCTTGTTTCAAATGCGAAATTTTGCATAGACGATAAAATCGCTTATACTTTAATCAGCGAGGAGATTTTAAAAAAATACAATGCAAAAGATGAATATACGGAGGGAATTTGTGAAACTTTGCGCTCCGTAAAAAACGTTGAAATCGCTTTTGTTTTAAAAGAAACCAAAAACGGAGTTAAGGTTTCAATCAGAACAAAAGAGCTTGACGCTACAAAGATTGCTCAAAAATTTAACGGTGGAGGCCATAAAAGAGCAGCAGGCTGTACTATTAAATTAAAGTTGAATCAAGCACTGGAAGCTTTATTAAAAGAAGCAAAAGCTTTATTAAAAGAAGTATGAAAAAAATAATACAAATATTAAAAGAATATATTCAAAACCTTATAAATAGCATTATCAGGGATGATTTTGCCAATGCGGCAGGCGAGATGGCTTATATGATGGCGTTAGGAATTTTTCCTTTTATGCTTTTTACAATGGCTGTCTTTGGCTGGCTGGGTAAAACATTTTTTATAAATAAAATTATTTTTGGCCTTTCAACAATTGCTCCTCAAGGGGTAATAGGTTTGATTAACAGTGTTTTGGCCGAGGTTGTTATCTTTAAAAGCGGAAAATTGATGGCAATAGTCGGCTTTTTTGTTACTTTGTTTTTAACTTCGAACGCTATAGCAGTTATAATAAAAGGTTTAAATAGAGCAAACAATGTAGCTGAAAATCGCAGTTTTATTAAGGTTAGATTTTTATCTGTTTTAATGGTTTTTGTAAATACTTTCTTTTTGTTTATAAGTATTAATTTGATTGTTTTGGGTAAGTTAATTCTTAATTTTATAGGTATTTACTTATCCATTCCATCGCACATTATAGATACTGTTCTATTTATCAGATGGCCTATTGCATTTATTATGCTGTTTTTGCTTGCTGCAATTAACTACTACGTTTTACCTGCAAGGGATTTTAGCGTTAAAAGAAAAAGTATAATTCCCGGAGCGTTATTTTTCTGTATTTTTTGGTTAATTGGTTCTTGGGCATTTTCTTTATATGTTAATTCTCTGGGTACATATAATAAAGTATACGGAACAATCGGAACATTCGCAATTTTAATGGTTTGGCTGTATTATTCATCAATTATCCTTTTAATTGGCGGACAGGTTAACAATCAGACTTTGAGAAAATTAATTATTTTAGAAAGAAAAAAACAAAAAAATGCTGCAGATATTTAAAAAAATAATTTTAATTTTATTTCTTTTAACTTCGTGTAGTTTTGCGCTTAGTTTGGATGATAAAATAGGCCAGATGATTATTCTGGGATTTAACGGTAATAGCGTTGAATCAAAAGGCTTTAAAAAAATATTAAAAGATGTTGAAAAAGGAAAAATATCGGGAGTTATTTTATTTTCAAAAAATATTAAATCGAAAAATGATTTAATAAAAATGAATGAAAAACTTTTGTCTTCATCTGATATTGTTCCGTTTATTGCTGTGGATAATGAAGGCGGAGCAATTCAAAGACACAATTTTTATAAAAGTTTAACTGCTCAGCAAGTTTCAAAAAAGAATGAAGCGCAAATTATAAAAGAATATTCAAAAATGGCAGATGTGTTATCTGAATTAAAATTTAATGTTAATTTTGCTCCTTGCGTAGATTTGGCTATAAATAAGAATTCTATTATAGTAAAAAAACAAAGAAGTTACGGGTCAAACCCCAAAAGGGTGTCAAAAATTGCCAGAATTTTTATTTTAGAACACAATAAAAGAAAAATAATAACTTCAATAAAACATTTCCCCGGTCATGGCTCGGCTAAAGGCGATACCCATAAGGGTTTTGTTAATTCAAGCGGAGTTTTTGACAAAAATGAACTTGTTCCTTATGAAGAGTTAAAAGATTTAGATAAAATGAATATGGTTATGGTATCTCATATTTATAATAAAAATATAGACAAGGATTTTCCTGCCAGTTTATCTAAAAAAACGGTCAATGATTTATTAATTGATAAAATCGGATTTAAAGGTGTAGTGATTTCAGATGACTACGATATGGGGGCAATAAGAAAAAATTATTCTTTAAGAGACATTGTGGTTAATTCTATTAATGCCGGAGTGGATATTATGCTTTTTTCAAATAATATAGGCAGAAATAATAAAACAATTTCATCGGATATTCATAAGATAATTAAAGAAGAAATTAAAAAAGGAACAATTAAAGAAGAAGATATTGATAAATCTTGTGAAAAAATTATGGCGCTAAAATCAAGCTTGTAGTAGAATGGGTTTATGTTAGATTTTAATGCAAAATATGAAATATTATCTTTTTCAGTAGGAGATACAAAAGCCGGAACCAAGATGGGTAAAATGCAATTGAAAAAAGTCGACGACGGTTCGATTTTAAATTGCGTTTTGTGGGAAGAAGCACTAAACAGACTTCCTGATATTGCTCTTAGAGCAGGAAATATTATAAGAATAATTACCGGAAGTTATAATGAAAAATATAACAATTGTTTGTTGAATAATTTTGAAGTATTGGATACTGCTTCATTGGGTATAGATGAAAAAAAACAAAACGAATGTTTTGATTTCATCGTAGAATCTGTTAATGAATTCAGTAGTGAAAAATTGAAAACCTTTGTCTTAGATATTTTAAATAAAAATAAAGAAAGGTTTATGACTTCACCTGCTGCAAAACACATGCATCATAATTACATAGGCGGATTAATCGTGCATACAAAAGAGTGTGTTGAAATTGCAAAGACAATTTTGCCTGTGCTTAAAAAACAATTAAATAAGGATGAAGTTATAGCTGCTGCTATATTACATGACATAGGTAAAATTTTTGAATACGATATTAATTTAGATTCAGGCTTAATTGACTATAATGAACAATTCAGAAAAGATTGGATCAGCCATTCTCAATATGGTTTTACATTGTGCATGCAAGAAGGCTTTTTAAATATTGCCAAAATGATTGCTTCGCACCACGGCAGAGCTGATTGGGGCGCTATGATTGATTTAGGCGAAAAGGATTTGGAGCCTTTTTATTATATAATTCATCATGTGGATGATTTAAGTGCAAAATTTGGTGCTACAAGCGCAAATGACATTAAAAATGAGGGGTAGAAAATGAAATTATTTCAAATTATATTACTTGCTTTTTGTTTGTTGTTTTTTGGAAAAGCTCATGCGGCACATCAATTATACGCTGATATTGACGGCATAAGTATTCCGTATGGAACCAAATTAACACTGGAAATGGCGCAGGACGTTACAACTCAAAATATTGTTCAAGGAGATATGTTTCAAGCGTATTTAAAAAATGATATCTATGTTAACAATAAACTTGTTTTACCTTCAAAGACAATATTTAGAGGCAGGGTTTCAGAAATAGAATATTCCAAAAGCCTTTCAAGACCTGCAGTTTTATATTTAACTCTTGATCATTTAGTAACAAAAAGAGGTACGCAATTGCCTTTAAATGCCGGAATTGCAAGTCATTTTAGCTATATTTTAAAACCGGATGGAGCTCTTACTACAAACGGAAATTATTTTAAAGCAGTTGGAAGAGATTGGAAAAAATCAGGTCAGATTGTTCCAAGAACAATAAAATGGGGTGCAACTTCAGGCGATGATTTATTTAAGGGAGCAAAAATATTGTTTGTGCCTGTTGCAGCAATAGGCGGTTCTATTGCTTGTGTAGGTTCCGGTGTATATAACACCATAGCTGATTTATTCCGCCATGGAGATGAAATAATAATAGATAAAGGTTCAGAATTTAATATAATATTGTTGGAAACATTAGATATTCCTTCATAAAAAAGTTATGAAAAAACAAGAAATTCTAAAAGAAATTAAAGAGATTTTAATAAAAAATAAATTAAGCTTATCAACTGCAGAAAGCTGTACGGGCGGTTTAGTGAGCTCATATTTAACGGATATAGATGGTGCAAGCGCTTTTATATTTCAAAATTTTGTTACTTATTCAAATGATGCAAAGATGAAGTTTTTAGGAGTTTTGCCTTCTACTTTAGATGTTCATGGCGCAGTAAGCGAAAAAACAGCTTATGAAATGTCATTAGGTCTTTTAAAATATGCTGATTGCTCTATAGCGACAACAGGTATATTGGGTCCGACGGGGGGAAGCCCGCAAAAGCCGATTGGACTTGTTTATATTTCTGTTGGCTGTAAAGGCAAAATTAAAGTTATAAAATACATTTCTAAAAAAGCAAATACAAATCTAAGACATAAAATTAAAAAAGATATAGCAAAACAAGCGCTAAAAGAGTTTTTGGAGTTTATAAAAAATACTCTTAATTAAGTATATCTTTATTTTTAACTATTAAATATAATAACATCGGGGCGGATTGTAAGTAAAAAAGTCTTATAGAATGATAAAAACAGTCATTATTGATAAAACTGAAAATTCAAAAGAAATAATATCATCATTTTTAAAAAATATTAAAGATGTTGAGCTTTTGGGCTTTTTTGACGATTTTAGCCAAAATAATTTCAATATAAAAGATGTAGATTTAATTATTTTTGATGTTTGTTCAAAAAATCTTAATGAATCAATTGAAGAAATCAGAAAATTAAAAGCTCAAAATTCAAAATTAAATTTTATTGCTTTGTCTTATGAAATAAACTCAGAGCTTACGACTTCAATATTAAAAGAAGGCGTTGGAGATTTTTTATTAAAACCTGTAATACCGAATATTTTAGAGGCTTCGATTAAAAAAATTACAAAAGATGAATTTGTTAAACAAAACAATGCAAATACGGTTTGTGTTTTTTCTAATAAAGCAGGGGTGGGAAAAACTTCTATTGCGGTTAATTTTGCTTATGAGCTTTCAAATAAAATTCAAGACAAAGTTTGCCTTTTGGATTTAAGCTTTAATTCTGAAGACATTTTGACATTTTTAAATATTGAGCCTAAATTTAACACTGATTATATATTAAATAATCTTGAAAATGCTGACAATGAGCTTTTTTTATCTTTATTGAGCAATTATGAAAATTCAAATTTGTATGTTTTTCCTATTCAAGATGAAATTTGTTTAAAAACAAAAATGAATATGCAAACAATAAATAGAATTTTACATGCGCTGAAAAATATTTTTTCTTATATTGTAGTTGATTTAACAAGTGTAATAGATGAAAGAACGGTTTCTATATTAAATGTGATGGATTTAATATTGTTGGTTGGTTTAGAAAATTTAGCCTCAATAAGAAATCTTCAAAAATGCTGTGAATTATTTGATAATATCGGTTATAGCAAAGAAAAAGCAAAGTTAATCATAAACAGACACATAGAAAATTCTGAAATTACAATAAAAGATATAGAAAATACAACATCAAAAGAAGTTTTCTTTAAAATTCCCAACAACTATTTAACCTTAATTGACGCTATAAACAGGGGTCATCCTGTAGGCGAGATAAACCCGCAGTCTAATATTGCAAAAGCATATAAACAATTGGCAAATGAAGTATATAATATAGATTTTATCGGCTTGAATGAAACAAATAAAATAAATTATAATCATGGGGTATTTAATTTGCTTCGCAGAATGGGAGAATAAAATTGTCATTAAAAGATAGACTACATACAACACAAAAACAAAATGAAAAAAAAGAAGAAAATGAACAAATTCAATATTATCAGAATAGTTCTATAGCGGCTCAGATTGATTCGTTGGGCGTTTTGGACAATTTTTTTGCTGATGATGAATTAAATTCGATTTATGTTAACGGTGCAAAAAATATTTATATAGAAAGAAAAGGAAGAACCCATAAAAGTACAAGCAGTTTTAGAGATAATGTTCAATTGGAAAATTTGATAAAAAAATATGCGCAAAATATTGGATATAAAATTGACGAGAAAAATCCGTATATAAAATTTAACCATAAATTAGGAATTAATGTTGTTGCAACACTTCCTCCTTTGTCGTCAAATGCCGTTATGTTTGTTAAATGTTATAAAGATAAGCATGCTAATTTTCAAATTTTACAGGACGAACAAAGTATTTCAAAAGAAATTGCTTTGGTTTTAGAAACAATTGCGGCACTTAGAACAAATGTGATTATTGCAGGAGAAAGAAACACTCTTAAAACCACTTTATTATCAGCGTTATTAAAAAATTTACCATCTAACAATAGAGGTGTTGTTGTAGATTATAAAGCAGAAATAAAAAATTGTGTTTCAAATTTTGCAAATTATGATTTTTCAAATATTTCAGATAAACAAGAAGAATTGCAAATTTTAAATTCAATTTTAATTTCAAATCCCGACAGAATTTATATTAATGATTGCGATGAAAAAACTTTAAGTTTTATAGATGAAAAAATAATTTCAGGTACAAGAGGCATTGTTTTAACAATTGAAGCAAAAAGTCCGAAAGAAGCGGTTGAAAAAATTGCTCTTGGAATATTAAAAGATAATCCTAAGTTAGATTACGATATTGCGAAAGCTTTGGCGTATAAATGTGCGGAATTGATAATTTTTGTTCAAAAAGACGAAACAGATAAAAGAATAATTTCTTCAATTTCTCAAATTAATATTGATAACAACAATAATTATTCAATTAGAGATATTTTCCGTTATAACAAAAACGAACATAAATCATGCGGTTTTATACCTGATTTTTATGAAGTGGCAAAAATAAATTCATTATCCATAAATTCAAATATTTTCGATAAAGATTATAAACACACATATTGTAAAGTATCGAAAAATGATACTTTATATGAACAAAGTAAAAAAGTAAATCTTGAAATTTTAAAGAAGTTTAAAAAAGATTTGAATATTGAAGAAGAAAAACCTGAAGAAAGAACCCTTTCAGATGAAGAATTGATGGTAAAAGCTCAAGAAAAGTTTGAAGAGCTTAAACAAAACGTGCAAAATAATCAAGAAGAATCTTTAGAGGATATTGTTTTAGAGTTAGAGCAAAATAATACACAGCAAGAAGATGATAGAAACATATAAAAAATTAATGAAAAAATGTTTTGTTCTTGCAAAAAGTTCCAAAGGCAAAAATATGCCTAATCCTTTTGTGGGGGCAATTGTTTATGATGAAGAAAAGAATGAAATAATTTCTACAGGTTATCATAAAGAATATGGAAAAGCTCACGCTGAAGTTGAGGCAATAAAAAACGCAAAAGGAAATACCAAAAATAAAACCTTAATTGTTAATCTCGAACCCTGTTCTCATTACGGGAAAACGCCGCCATGTGCTGATTTAATTATAAAATCAGGAATTAAAAAAGTTGTAATTGCAATGGTTGATGTTAATCCTGTTGTTCGATACAATGGAATTAAAAAATTGCAAAATGCTTCTATTGAGGTAATTTGCGGAGTTTTAGAAGAGGAAGCAAAAGAATTAAACAAAGTTTTTATAAAAAATATTTTGGATAAAAAGCCTTATGTAATGCTAAAGACAGCAACCACGCTTGATTCTAAAATTGCAACAATAAAAAATAAATCAAAATGGATTACAAACGAAAAAGCAAGGCTTGAGGTTCAAAAGTTAAGAAGTTCATATCAAGCAATAATGTCGGCTTCAGGAACAATTTTGGCTGATAATCCAAGGCTGAATGTCCGTTTAAAAAATAAAAAATCTCCAATAAGAATAATTTTTGACCCGAATAATAAAATTCCTCTTGACTATAATGTTTTTAATGATGACGGAGTTAGAAAAATTTTAGTTAATAATTCGAAAATTCCTTTAAGAAAAGATATTGAACAAATTAACTTCACAAATTTTGATGAATTATTTAAAAAACTCTATGAAATGAAAATATATTCAATAATGGTTGAAGCGGGTCAAGGGCTTAATTCGCTGCTTTTTAAAAATAACGAAGTTGATGAAATTAATCATTTTTTTGCACCAAAAATTTTTGGCTCGGGTTTAAATTTTGTTGATAATATTTTAATTGAAAACGTAAACGAAGCAATTGAGCTTGAAAATATAAAAATCAAGAGATTTGATGATAATTTTTTAATTAATGGTAAAATTAAAAAATAAAAGGAAGTAAAAATGAAAATTTTAGTTATAAACGGTCCAAATCTTAACTTATTGGGTGAAAGAGAGCCTGAAATATACGGCTCAACAACGCTTGAGGATATTAATCAAGAATTAATTGCTTTTGCGAAAAACCTTTCAAATGAAATTGAACTTGAATTTTTTCAATCTAACCACGAAGGTGAAATCATAGATAAAATCCATTCTATAAAAGATTATGACGGCTTAATTATCAATCCTGCGGCTTATACCCATACAAGCATTGCGATTTCAGATGCAATTAAGGCAACTAAAATAAAAGCTGCCGAGGTGCATTTATCTAATATTTTTTCAAGAGAGGATTATAGAAAAAATTCTTTTATAGCTTCATCTTGTATAGGCTCAATTGCGGGCTTTAACAAAACAAGCTATAAAATGGCGCTTTTAGGACTTTATGATTATTTAAAAAATGAATAAAGAATTTGAATTTTTAAAAATAATTTCAGATACTCTTTCTGATTCAACTTATTTAGGCGATGATTGTGCTTATCTTGATGAATATCAACTTGCAATTTCAAAAGATTGCTTAATAGAGGACGTTCATTTTTCGTTTTCTTTTATGACCCCCTATGAAATAGCAAGAAAGTCTGTTTTAGTAAATGTTTCAGATGTTTTAGCTTCAGGAGCAAAACCGAAATATATTTTAGTCGGTTTATCGGGAAAATTGGATGAAAAGTTTATCAGAGAATTTTATCAAGGGTTAAACGATACAATTGAAAAATACAATATAAAATTAATTGGCGGAGATTTAACAAAAGGAGAAAAAATATCTGTTTCAATAACAATCTTGGGTGATTATAAAAATCGAAATGTTTCATCAAGAAAAAATGCAAAAATAGGCTATATTGTTGCAACAATAGGTGAATTTGGTTCAAGTGCAAAAGGTCTTGAAGATTTAAAAAAAGGCATAGAAGATAATTATTTTATTCAATACCATAAAAATCCGCCTTTAGACGAAAATATTACTTCAAAAATTGCAACTTTAGCTAAAAATCCTTATGCAATGATGGATTCATCAGACGGGTTATTTGATTGTTTATATCAAATTGCTTCTAAAAGCAAAGTTAGAATTGATATTGATTATAGTTTAATTCCGAAAAAAGTTGAAAATAGAAATCTTGTTCTTTTTGGCGGTGAAGATTACTGTCCTTTAGTTTGTCTTTCTGATGAAGATTTTAAAAAAATAAACGGGCTCATTAAAATCGGAGTTGTAAAAGAAGGCAGCGGCGTTTATATAGATAATGAAAAAGTAGAATATAGGGGTTTTGAACATTTTGAATAAGGTTAAAGTTAGCGCAATTATTACATCAGGCGGAAATTCAACCAGATTTGGCTCTAATAAACTTTTAGAAAAAATTGAAGGTAAAAGCGTTATTGAAACTACGATTTTAAAATTTATCGATTTGGTTGATGAAATAATTATCCCTTCAAAAGAAGATATAAAAGAGCATATTTTAAAATCTAAAGTGTATTGTAATAAAATAAAATTTGTACCAGCAGGCAGCACGAGGCAAATTAGCGTTTATAACGGCATAATGGCTTGTTATAATCCTGAAATAGTTTTAATCCATGATGGAGCAAGACCTTTTATTGATAAAGAAACAATTAAAAGGGCAATTGAGTTGACTTATCAAAAGCATGCAGTTTTAGTCGGAGTTTTTGCGGTTGATACCATAAAAGAAGTTAAAGACGGAAAAATAATTAAAACATTGGATAGAAAAACAATATTCCAAGCCCAAACTCCTCAGTGTTTTGATTATGAATTAATAAAAAAAGTTCACCTGAAATACAAAGATGAAACTGATTTTACGGATGATTCTTCAATGGTTGAAAGATATGGAGCCGAAGTCTTTATTCTTGAAGGATTAAAAAGTAATAAAAAAATTACAACAAAAGATGATTTGAAATAAAACTTAATAAATGAAGTTTTTTTAACAAAAAATTTTATTTACGATTTTCTTATTGTTTGTCGCATAAATACAGTTAGATGAAGTTGGAAGGTAAATATGGAAAACTCAATTAGACCAATTAATGCAAATCTTTCTAAGAATATTGTTAAAAAATCTATTAAACAGGCATATAGAGAGCTTCATAACAGTCCGCAAATGTCAGTAAGACAATATGCACAAGACAAAAAAATAAATTTGTATGACGCTCAAGCTATTGATTTAAATGATGATAGTTTTATTGATTTATCTGAAAGAGCAAGTGAAATTTGTGCTAAAAAAGCTTTAAAAATGAAAAAAGCCAAAACAGGTGATATTCCTTCAATGGTTTTAATGCTTGTTCAAGATAAGTTTGGTCTTAAAAAGGCACAAGAACAATTTATGAGAATGAATTATCCGAAAAATTCAATCAATATTTCTGCATAAATATAGTACATAAGATAATTTATAATAATCCCATAGCATATTAAAAAACCTCTGCAAATATTTTAGATTAATAGAAGAAATAACGCAGAGGTTTTTTATGATTACAGATAAAACATACAATCAAAATGACCAGTATTTTTTTACTGAATTTAAAAATATTTCAAAAGAACTTTTGCCATGGCTAGAAAATTTAGCATGGGAGTATAGATGCAAAATTGAAAAGAAAGAGTGGAAAAGTAAATATAACAACTATGTTATATACGATTATGAACCTTTTTGCTCGGATGGATTTGAAATAAATATAACATTAGCTTCAAGACAAGGCGAATATTTGAATTTTGTTCGATATTTGTATGAAAATAAAGTTCGAACAATAGGATATTTGAAAACCTGTTTAGCACTTTAATCTTGTTTCAAGCCTTGAATAATTGCGTCAGTAATTTTTTCGACTTGCACTATTTCAAGCCCTATTGATTTAATCTTGTTAAAGATATTGTCATTTACTTTTGGAATAATAGCTTTCTTAAAGCCTAATTTATAAGCTTCTTTCAGCCTTCTTTCAATGTTGTCGACATAGCGAATTTCGCCCAAAAGCCCGACTTCGCCGATGACTATTGTTAAAGGATTAATGGGAATATCTCTTATTGAGCTTATTATTGCAAGGCATAAAGCAAGGTCATAACTGGGTTCTATTATATCAATTCCGCCAACTACATTAACATAGACATCTTGTTTTGATAAATTAAGTCCGACTTTTTTTTCTAAAACTGCCAAAACTTGTAAAAGCCTATTGTATTCTAACCCCACCGCTACGCGTCTTGGGTTAGAGTAGCCGGTTGAGCCTACAAGGGCTTGAATTTCGTGCAGAAATATTCTGCTGCCTTCCAGCGTTGCCACAACAGCACTTCCGGAGGCATCTTTCGGTCTTTCTAAAAGCATTTGAGAGGCGGAGTTAAGCTCAATAAGTCCATTATCTTCCATTTTAAAAACTCCGACCTCAGATATTGTTCCGAAGCGATTTTTTATACACCTTAAAAGTCTGTATTGCTTATATTTATCTCCTTCAAAATTTATAACACAATCAACCATGTGCTCTAAAACTTTTGGCCCTGCAATATTTCCTTCTTTTGTAACATGACCTATTATAATTGTTGTTATGTTTTTTTGTTTTGCAATTCTCATTAAAACATTTGTACATTCTCTTATTTGAGATACACTGCCGGATGATGAAGATATACTTGCACAAAAAACAGATTGAATACTGTCTACAATTAAAAAATCAGGTTGAATTTCATCAATTTGTTTAATAACTTCATCTATACAAATTTGATTTGTCAAATATAATCCGTCCGGTTCAACATTTAGCCTTTTTGCTCTTAATTTAACTTGCAAGGGGCTTTCTTCAGCGCAAACGTAAAGAACTTTTAAATTTTTATTGTTGAGCTTTGTTTCACAAATGCTTTTTGTTGTTTGTAAAACTAAAGTTGATTTACCGATTCCGGGGTCTCCCGCTAAAAGTAGCAATGACCCTTGAACAAAACCGCCGCCTAAGACTCTGTTTAATTCTTCAATGTTTGTTTTAAAGCGAATTTTTTCATCAAGCTCAATATCTTTTATGGTTGTGATTTTTGAATCAAGAACAATGTTTGACGGTTTTGACGATTCAATTTTAGTTAAAGGGGTTGTAATTTCTTCTACAAAAACACCAAATTGATTGCAATCAGGACATTTACCAAGGTATGAAAAGGATTCATAGCCGCAATTTTGACACACCCATTTTGATTTTACTTTAGCCATAAAAGTATTTTAACACAAAAGTTTTTACTTATTTTTGTAATTAATTTTGATGTTATTTATCTGCATTAAATATTTTTTTAAATCCCCGATATTTGCATTTTCTTCAAGTAAATCTTTTTGTTGTGTTGAGTTTAATAAACTGTCTTTTGTTTTTTCAAAGTCAGATTTATAACCTTCTTTATTTATTTTTGAAATTAAATCATCAACGTCAGCTGCGCCATATTTTGAATACATGGATAAAATTTCACTTTGAGTCTTACCGACAGGCAGTTTATAAAGCCATCTTAAGGTCATTAAGTCATTTTTAGAAATATTAACCACACCATATTCGTGGGGTACATACATAATATCGCCTTTGGTTTTTGAATGACCTAAGCCTATGCTGTGACCGATTTCATGGATAATTGTGTGAAAAACTTCATTTTCATCCATGTATTGATGATGGATAATTCCGTCTGATAAGCCTATTGAAAGCTCGGCTGAATAATATCTTCCCAGTTTATCAAAATTAAAAGTGCAATTACCCAGTGATTTTCTGTCTACCCTTTTCCAATCGATATTGATTTGAGAATCATAGATATTCATTGTTCTTTCAAATGATACAATTCCACCTGATAGTTGCTCCCAAAGGTTGAAACCGTCTATTATCATTTGAGTATATTTATATTCGTCGTTTTTTCCTTGTGATTTATACCAATTAAACTTGCCGATAAATACCTTCAGCGGCATTATATTGTCAGGCCATCTTGAAAGCTTGTTTTTATTAAAGCAGTCGTTTAGGTAAGTAATAGTTTGCATATAAATATATAATATCATATAATAGTAAAGAAACTACATATAGACATTGGTGGAGAATAAAATATTATGATGAATATGATGCAGGTGATGCAGCAAGCCCAAAAAATGCAAAAGAAATTCAAAGAAACACAAAGCGAGCTTGAAAAAGCCGAAGTAATTTCAACTGTGGGTAATGGTGCTATTACTGTTATTTTAAACGGACAAGGAAAATTTAAATCAATTAAATTGCAGCCTGAAGCAATTAACCCTGAAAATCCTCAAGAAGTTGATAAAGATAATCTTGAAATGCTTGAAGATTTATTAACACAAGCGCTAAATGACGCAACTCAAAAAGCAAATTCTCAAATGGAAGCTAAAATGAAATCCATAACAGGCGGAATTTCTATTCCGGGATTATTCTAAAAATTATGGAATATACAAAACCTTTAGCTAAATTAATTGAGCATTTTCAACATTTGCCTTCAATTGGTCCAAAAACCGCACAAAGGCTTGCTTTGCATGTTGTAAAAATGAGCGAAAATGAAGTTAAGAATTTTGCTTCATCGTTAATAGAAGCTAAAACTACCATAAAATATTGCGAAATATGTTTTAATATGTCATGTGAAAGCCCCTGTGAAATTTGCAGAGATTTAACGAGAAATAAAAACATAATTTGCGTGGTAGCTGAAACAAAAGATTTAATGGCAATTGAAAAAACTAACGAATATAACGGACAATACCATGTATTGCAGGGTTTAATTTCTCCCATAGATGGAATTGGCCCTGATGATATAAGAGTTAAAGAGCTGTTGTATAGAATTAATCAAAATGATATCAAAGAAGTTATTTTGGCTCTTAATCCTTCGGTTGAAGGTGAAGCAACGAGTTTATATCTTGGTAAACTTTTAAAGCCTTTTAATATTAAAATAACAAGAATTGCTTTTGGTTTGCCATTGGGTTCCGAGCTTGAATATGCCGATGAGATGACTTTAGCAAGAGCGCTGGATGGCAGGGTGGAAATATAATAAAAAAAAGGGCCGATTTTACAATCGACCCACTGTATTGCCATCACCAGTTAGATATTTTGCCTATTTATACCAATTTAGATTTATCTATACTAAACTCAAAGCAATTGCGGGGGCTTGGTTTGCTTGAGCTAATAATGATGTTGACACTTGTTGCAGTATTTGTTGTTGCGTGAAGTTTGAAGCTTCGGAAGCAACATCGGCATCTGTTATAATTGATTTAGCGCTTGATAAGTTTTCATATTGCGTGGTTAATGTATCAAGAGCTGATTCAAGACGGTTTTGAGCTGAACCGATTTCAGATTTTCTTGCTGTAATATTATCAAGAGCTTCGTCGAGTTTTTGTACGGCTTCAGCGTATGAGCCTGCTGCCGGTTGTTCCGGTGTGTCGGGGCCGGCTGGAGTTGCAGCGTCGTGGTTCATGTTTGTTAAATCAAATCCGGCAGCAAATCCTGTTAATGATGAAAATGTAACTTTTTGGAAAATAGAACTGTCTGCTAAAATTGTGTTATCTTCGGTATAATCTGCACCTACTTGGAAAGTTACACCATCTTGTTGTAATTTTTCATCATTAAATAAAGATAATGAAGAATATTTTGATGATGTTGAAATACGGTCAATTTCAGCCATACGTTCATCTACTTCATCTTGCATTGCTTGAATTTCTTCAGCTGAATAGGTTCCGTTTTTAGCTTGCAAGGTCAAATCACGAATTCTTGATAAGTTGTCTT
>CALVET010000013.1 GCA_944326675.1 Candidatus Gastranaerophilales bacterium | reverse complement strand
AGCGAAGTTTGGGGCAAAGGTGTGTGCAGCTCGTGACGGCAGTCCGTTGAGGACTGGCGGACAGAGCGGATACCGTACCCAAACAAACGAGCGAACTTAAAAGCGTGAGCCGTGTGTAAAAAAGACAAGCGTTGAGCTTGGCTTTTTTACCTTACGATTGCGACTTAGGATATTGAGGCTGTTTGGCGACTTTAGCCAAACAGAGCCGAAATACCCACAGGAGCGATAGTGAGCGAAGTTTGGGGCAGTGGTGTGCGCAGTGCGTATGCGGCAAGCGTGGAGCTTGGTGGGCTATTGTGACACTGGACTAAAGTGACGTAAGAATTTGTGCTTGCACAAATTCCACAGGAGCAGAACCTTTTGAAGTTTGAATTGCGGCGCGACGCGCCCAATGAAAACGAAAAAGGCATAGGTGTGTGGAGAACCTTTGAAATTCTCGTCTTAGTCCGACGGACTTGGACGAGAATGAAAAGGCAAAAGGATGTGAGCAATAGCACAGCAAGCGTTGAGCTTGGTGGGCTATTGTGACACTGGACTGAGGCGACGTAGAAATTTGCACGTAGTGCAAATTTTACAGGAGCAGAACCTTTTGAAGTTTGAATTGCGGCGCGACGCGCCCAATGAAAACGAAAAAGGCATAAGGATGTGAGGGCGTGATGTCAAAACGTTGAGTTTTGACAAACAGCCCGACACTGGACTGAGGCGACGTAGAAATTTGCACGTAGTGCAAATTTTACAGGAGCATACATGCAAGGCAAGCGTGGAGCTTAACACGAACTTTAGTTCACTGAATTTACTTATAATATTAATTTCTACATCTCATACAGCTAAGCCCCTGTACACTCAAAGGCTCACTTTGGGTTCTTAAGGTTTTCATGCTACAATTTTTCTATGAAAACTTTTTATCTTAAATCCCTTGGCTGTAAACAAAATCAACTTGAAGGACAAATAATCACCAATGAACTTTTGTCCTTAGGCTATATTATTGCTCCCGATATCCAAAACTCGGATATATACATCCTTAATTCCTGTTCCGTAACTTCCCACACTGATTCACAAGTTTCTTATCTTTTAAATCAGGCAAAAAGAACAAACCCTAATATTAAAACAGTTTTAACGGGATGTGTCGCTCAAACATACAAACAACACAGCACTTTTGATTATTCAAATATTGATTTAATCTTAGGCAACTCAGAAAAAATGCACATCAAAGATTACATGGATAAACTTTTTTCAAATGATAAAAATTTTTTTGTAGAAGATATTTTTAATATAAAAAACTTTGAAAATAAATTTTTAACCAATCCAAAATCAACAAGAGTAAATATTAAAATCCAAGACGGCTGTAATAATCGCTGTTCATATTGTATAATTCCTTATGCAAGAGGAAATTCCCGCTCAAACAATATCGAAAACATAATTAAACAAATTGAGCTTGTTTCAAATAAAAACATAAAAGAAATTGTCTTAACCGGAATACACATCGGGCAATGGGGCTTAGAATTTAACAAAACTCTGCTTGATTTATTAAAAGAAATCGAGAAAACCTCAATTCCGCGCTATAGGCTCGGTTCACTGTATATTAATGAAATAGATGATGAAATGATAGAATTTTTGGCTAAATCGAAAAAATTCTGCCCGCATTTTCATCTGTCTTTGCAATCCTTATGCGATAAAACACTTAAAGCAATGAATAGAAAATATACAGCATATGACGCTCTTAAAACAATCGAAAAACTGCACAAAAATTTTAATCTTCCGTTTTTAGGATGCGATATTATTGTTGGCTTTCCTAATGAATCTGATGAAGATTTCAATGAAACATTTGAAAATTTAAAAAAAGCAAAAATGTCTGCTATCCACTGTTTTCCATATTCAAAAAGAGAGAAAACTCCTGCCTGCTACATGGAAAATCAAATCCAAGATTCCATAAAAACAAAAAGATGTCATCTTGTAATGGAATTATCCGATAAACTCCATAGAGAATTTTTAGAAAAAAATAAGAACTCTACAGCGGAAATTTTAATTGAAAAAAAATCTCCCAAAACAGGACTATATTCTGCCGTTACAAGAAATTATATTAAAATTCACTTTAAAGATGACAACGATAATTTAAGACATAGTATAAAAACAGTTAATTTAGCCGAATATGAGCTAATGTAAACAAATGTAACAAAAATATATAATTTTGATATATCTCTTTGAAAAAAGTTTTTATATATATGTAAGGTATATCAAGAATAAAAGGATGTAAACTATGGCAGCAAGCGTAGATAGCAGAACCACTTCAATATTAATCAATCTTGATTTAAATATAAACTCTAAATTGGTTGCAAATAAATATATAACGTCAAAGGCAAACATTGAAGAAACGCAACATGGCGCAAACAGGAAAACATATAAAAATTTACGTTCAACGCTAAGGGAGTGCTATCTTACAGGCTCACTTAAATACGGAAATAATTTCATAATGTAAATATCAGCGCAAGATTACAAATCTGCGCTTTTTTCTTTCATGTCGTTTATTATTTGATATGTCATGTAACAATCTTTTAAAGCCCTATGGGCATTTGTAGTATCGATATTTAAATATCTTGCAATATTGGTTAATTTGTGTGAATTAAGCTCTTTATATATTTTTCTGGCAAACATTAATGTGTCTGAATAATCATTTGGCAATGTTCTTTCATAAATTTGTTTTAATTTTTTGTTTATAAAAGATAAATCAAATTTGATATTATGCCCAACTATCGGATTTGTCTGAACAAAATTACAAAAATCACTTAAAACCGTTTTAATGTTAGGCGCATTTTTTGTCATTTCCATGGTTATGCCTGTCAAATTTGAAATATAATTCGAAATTTCTTTTTCAGGTTTTACCAAAGAAGAAAATTCTTCGACCACCTTATTTTCCACAACCCTGAGAGCGCAAATTTCTATTATAGAATCCTTTTCTGCGCTAAAACCCGTTGTTTCTATATCCGCTATTATACAATTATCAGGCAAAACATCGAGCATTAAAGGCTTTTTATTGCTTAATAATATTTCAGGAATTTCATTTTTGATATTTAAATCTAGACTTAATTGCATGGTTTATTTATTTCATTCTATTTTTAATTATTTCTTCTGCTTTTTCAAAATCCTCAATCGTATCTATATCAATAACTCTCGGAGTAATATATGCTATAGGGTTAAATCCGATGAAATCTTTTGTTTTTTTCATTGTTTCCCATTCAAGCGCATAAAATGCACCATTTTCCGTTATCATCTTGTAATGTTGTTCTGTTTCTTGACGCCTTGGGCGAATTCTAAAATCATAAAGCGCTTCTAATTTATTATCGTGCAAAATTCGCCATTTAGCGTGGGTATAACCCGAGCTAAAAGCACTAAAACAACTGTCATAACCCTTATTTTGAGCTTCGAAATAATACTCAAAAGCACTATCAATATATTTTTCATCTCTTAACGGACAAGTCGGCTGTAATAACACAACATAATCGGCCTTATATCCGTCTTTTTCCAATTCCTCCATTACATTCAACATAACAGGAGCAGTTTTTGTTGTGTCTTGAGCTAATTCTTGCGGTCTTTTTAAAATTTCCGCTCCGTATTTTTTTGAAACCTCTAAAATCTCATCATCCTCTGATGAAACAATTGTTTTTGTAATATATTTAGATTTTAAAGATGCCTCAATAGTATATGCCACAAGAGGTTTATTTAAAATCAGCTTTAAATTTTTTCTTTTAATTCCTTTCGAACCACCACGAGCAGGAATTATACTTAAAATTTCCATCTTCTTTGCGCTTCCTCTAATTCAGTTGTATTAAATTCCAATTCTTTTAAATATCTTTTTAAATTTGTTTTTGTTTTTGCCGATAAAAATTCAATTTTTTCATTTTGTCTTATCGTCATCATATATTCATCTTTCGGCTTAAATTGATATTTTAAAAATACATCTCCCACAATTACGCTGTCAAAAACTTCTGCCCAGTTGATGTCATAACCTTTTGTATAGAAATCAACATTAATATCGTCAAAAAAGCTGTTATAGCTCAACAAATAAAAATCATTATCATAAGTTAAAATAATATCAAACCCCAAAATGCCAATATATTCTTCATCTTGATTTGATAAAGCTCTTATTGTCGGCATAATCATTTCATTGTAAATTTTATTTTCCAATTCCTCATCAATGAATTCAGGGTTAAAATATGCAACATCGTTATGATATTTCACGCTTTTACCTATAATTTTTGCGCTATATCCGTCAGACAAAACCCAAATTGAGATGTTTTTTCCTTCAACATAATCTTCCATTAATATTTTTTTATTACCGCTGTTAAAAAAATCAGCTATAATTTTTTGCGCCGCTCCCAATGTCTCACAGGCCAATGAACATTCTTGATATGAATGATTATCAGGCTTAATAACTTGAATAGTATTAGCTTGCTTAAAATATTCAACAGCTATTTGCGGTTTTTCTGCAACCAAAAACTTGGGGGTTCTTATTTTATTTTTATACATAAATCTTTTTGCTGCCGATTTTGAAGCACTAATTCCTATAGCTTCAATGGAAGGAGAAAAAGCGCTAATATTTTTTGAGCTTAAAATTTCTTGCAATCCTGAGTTAATATAATCTTCATCTATTATTAAGACCAAATTTATATCATTTGCTTCGCAAAAATCAACTATGTCGTTTATTTCTTTAAAATCAATACAAAAATCAGTATCCAATAATGTTGAAAAAACTATATTATTTTTATCTTTTTTAAATAATTCATAAAAAGCTTTTGCGCTATGATTTTTTCCTAAAATTAATATTCTCATAAGTTTTATTATATCATAGTTTTGAGTTATTCATTTTACATATTAATATGTTATAATCTAAAATTAATGATTTAAGGAGCTTTCAATTGGAAGATAACAATAATAAATCAAATTTTAAAGATTTTGATGAAGATAATACAAATGAAATAAAAGAAGAACTGGAGCAAATGAAAAAAGAAGCCCCCACAACTTTTGGCGGGGAAGTAGAAGAAGAAGAAATACAAGAAGCAGAAACAATAGAAGAAGAAATTGAAGAAGCTATTGAAGAACTTGAAGAAGAACCTGCAAGCGACTCTGACGGAAATATTTCAAAATGGGAAGAATTAAACGCAGATAATGACGTTGTTAAAAAATATATAATCTACATTTCAAAAGATTTTATTCCTTATATAGACAGTCTTTCAGTTGACGAAAGAAGCGCATATATAAATGATGCCATCCAAATTAAACTTGACTTAGAAGACGCAAAAAAACAAAAACAAAAGAAAACAAGATTGACAATCCATGTTATTATCATGATATTAACATTTTGTTTTCTTACTCCTATAGCTCTTTTAGGAGTACATAAAGCAATAATGATGACTTTTGAAAATTACAAATACTCTCAAGAAAGCT
Organism: Candidatus Gastranaerophilales bacterium; assembly: GCA_944326675.1. Classification (GTDB taxonomy): domain Bacteria; phylum Cyanobacteriota; class Vampirovibrionia; order Gastranaerophilales; family Gastranaerophilaceae; genus RUG14156. The sequence continues at coordinate 5,170 of CALVET010000013.1, read as the reverse complement.
TTGAAAAACTATATAAACAACGATTTGAAAAAGATAAAGCTTATATTCGCTCACTTCAATATAACAAAGAAATGGCAAAGAAAAATAAAAAATAAAAAAAGACCGAGAGTTACCTCGGTCTTTAATTTAGTGATTTATTAGATTATTCTTTAGTGTATTCAGCGTCAATTACATCATCATCTTTTTTATTGTCAGATGTTGTTGAATTATCTTGGGCATTGCCTGAAGCTTCGCCTTGTTGAGCTTCTTGTTGAACTTGTTGATAAGCTGCTTGAGAGATTGCATACATTGTTTGTTGCAAATCTTCAGATAATTTTTTCAATTCATCATTAGATTTATTTGTATCCAATGCTTCTTTTAGCGCTTTCTTTTGTTCTTCAAGTTTTGTTTTATCAGATTCTGAAATTTTACCTTCAAAATCTTTAACAATTCTATCTGCAGCACCGATTAAAGATTGGGCATTATTTTTAACTTCTGCTTCTTCTTTCTTTTTCTTATCAGCATCAGCATTCATTTCTGCTTCTTTAACCATTCTGTCTATATCTTTTTCAGATAAGTTAGATGAATTTGTAATTGTGATTTTTTGTTCTTTATTTGTTGCCTTATCTTTAGCTGTAACGTTTACAATACCGTTAGCATCAATATCAAATGTTACTTCGATTTGAGGCATACCTTTCATTGCCGGCGGAATACCATCTAAGCGGAACATACCAAGTGATTTATTATCACTTGCCATCGGTCTTTCACCTTGCAAAACGTGAATATCAACTGCTGTTTGATTATCGTCTGCAGTTGAGAATGTTTGAGATTTTGAAACAGGGATTGTAGTGTTTCTTGGAACAAGAGGAGTCATAACTCCACCAAGTGTTTCAATACCTAATGTCAAAGGTGTTACATCCAACAATACGATATCTTTAACTTCACCTGCTAATACACCTGCTTGAATTGCAGCACCAACCGCAACAACTTCATCAGGGTTAACAGATTGGTTAGGATCTTTACCTGTATATTCTTTAACCAATTGTTGAACAGCAGGAATACGAGTTGAACCGCCGACTAATACTACTTCATTTAAGTCTGATTTTGAAATGCCTGCGTCTTTAATAGCTCGTTCAACAGGAGTTTTACATCTTTCTAACAGGTCGTGTGATAATTCTTCGAATTTAGCACGAGTTAAATTCATATCCAAGTGTTTTGGACCATTTGCGTCAGCTGTGATAAACGGAAGATTGATATTTGTTTCAACAACGCTTGAAAGTTCGCATTTTGCTTTTTCAGCAGCTTCTTTCAATCTTTGCATTGCTTGTTTATCGCCTCTTAAGTCAATGCCTTCTTGTTTCTTAAATTCATCACATAACCAATCAATGATTTTTTGATCGAAATCATCACCACCAAGATGTGTATCACCTGATGTTGATAGAACTTCATGAACACCATCACCAATTTCAAGAACTGAAACATCGAAAGTACCACCACCAAGGTCGAATACCAAAACTTTTTCTGATGTTTGTTTTTCAAGACCGTAAGCCAAAGCTGCAGCTGTCGGTTCGTTTACAATACGAAGAACATCTAAGCCCGCAATTTTACCTGCGTCTTTTGTTGCTTGTCTTTGAGCGTCATTAAAATAAGCAGGAACGGTAATAACTGCGCTTGTAACTTTTTCTCCCAAGTAAGCTGAAGCATCGTCAGCCAATTTTCTTAAAATCATAGCTGAAATTTCTTGAGGAGTGTAGTCTTTACCATCTATATTTTTCTTATAATCCTCACCCATGTGTCTTTTAATTGAAATGATTGTGTTATCAGGGTTAAGAATTGCTTGACGTTTAGCTAATTGACCAACTAATCTTTCGCCGTTTTTTGCAAAACCAACGATTGAAGGAGTTGTTCTTGAGCCTTCAGCGTTAGCAATAACAGTAGGTTTACCACCTTCCATAACTGCAACAACTGAGTTTGTTGTACCTAAGTCGATACCAATTGTTTTAGCCATAATTAATATATCTCCTTTTTTATTATTTTTTTTCTATATAACTAAATTAGCACCGTTTTTTAAAATCATTAAAAAAATAAACAATTTTTTAATATTTTGTTTTTAAGGTATAATTTTTTTATGATTGAAAGATATTCAAGAGAAGAAATTTCTAAAATTTGGGAATTAGATAAAAAATTTTCTTATTATTTAGAGGTTGAACTTGCCGTTATTAAAGCGCAAGTTGAATTGGGTAATTTTAGTCCTGAAATATATGAAAACATTAAAAATACGGCTAAATTTGACGTTAAAAGAATTGATGAAATAGAAAAAATAACTCGTCATGATGTTATTGCCTTTTTAGAAAATGTTAATGAAAATGTTGATAGAAAATTTTCCCCTTATATCCATAAAGGCTTGACAAGTTCTGATGTTATAGATACTGCTTTTGCGCTTCAAATAAAAGATTCATCAAAAATTATAAACAAAGACTTAGATGAATTAATTGAAGTGGTCAGAAATCTTGCTTTTAAACATAAATACACAGTCTGCCTTGGAAGAAGCCATGGGATTGGCGCTGAAGTAATAACTTTTGGGTTTAAACTTTTAAATTTATTGGATATGCTAACAAGAGCAAAAGATAGATTTAACTATGCTTTAAATGATATTTTAGTTGGGCAGATTTCAGGACCTTGCGGAACTTATTCAAATATCGACCCTAAGGTTGAAGAAAAAACTTGTGAAATTTTAGGCTTAAAACCTGCTAAAATTTCAACTCAAGTTATCGCTAGAGATAGACATGCAAGCTATATTCAAGCAATTTCATTAATAGGAGCAGCGATTGAGAGCTTTTCAATTGAAATAAGACACTTACAACGCTTTGAAGTTGTGGAAGTTGAAGAAGGTTTTTCAAACGGACAAAAAGGTTCATCCGCTATGCCCCACAAGAAAAATCCGATTGCAAGCGAAAATCTTTCAGGTTTAGCAAGAGTTTTAAGAAGTAACACAATTGCTGCAATGGAAAATATCGCCCTTTGGCATGAAAGAGATATTTCTCATTCATCAGTTGAGCGAATAATTTTCCCTGATAGCACAATTTTAATTGATTATATGCTTCATAGATTTAAAGGTGTTTTAGAAAATCTTGTTATAAAAGAAAAAAACATGTTAAATAATATTGATAGATACGGCGGAATTATCTATTCTCAAAGTTGTTTATTAAAACTTTTAGATTACAATATGACTCGTGAAGAAGCCTATAAAATTGTTCAAAAAGAAGCTCTTGAAGCATTTAATCATAACGGAAATTTTAAAGAGGCTATGAAAAAACATTTATCAGACGCCGATATTAATGAATGTTTTAATCAAGATAAGTATTTAAGAAATATTGATAAGATTTTTGATAGATTTTAAAAAAGGGCTTTTATAAGCCCTTTTAGTTATTTAATTTGATTATTTAATTAATCTAAATCAGCTACACATCTAACTGAATAAGCACTTGAACGATAGTTTGTTGAATAAGTCCAATAACTGTCAATTAAATAATAATAGTAAGCATAACTATAATTATTTGCAACTACATTGCTTGCCCATAAATATCCTGGGTGACACTCATTATTATAAGAACCATTACATTGGTACCAAGAAGTGTAACATGAAGCCCAATCACTTGAACTGGAAGTAGTATCAGAACACAACTGAAGACCGTCTACTCCGCTGCCTGCAGAATAAAAATACCAATTTTTCATCTCAGAATATGAAGGCAATCTCCAGGTTTTACCCCCTGCAGTATATTGAGCACAAATTTCTTGAGCAGCCGCATAGTTACACACGGTTCTTGTGCAACCGTCATATCCTCCATTGCTCGAATCACAACTATCACTTGTTGTTCCTTTCCAGCAACACTTGCTTGTTGTACAATTACCGCTGCCTGCAGCTAAAGTTGTAACAGTAGAAGGAATAGGAAGATTATTATCACCCATATTAAACTTTGTAATATAAATATTTTCTATAGCTATAGCATTTTCTATTGATGGAACACAAGTTTTTTTAACAAAATGCCTTTCATAACCTGTGCTGCATTCAAAACATTCATTTGAATTACATACGCTGCAATTAGGAAATTTAGATGAACAACTTGAACAAGTAGAACCATTTTTATATGTTCCTCGAGGACAAGTATCTGCTGCATCTGATACGCAACGAACAGAATAAGCATTATTTCTATGGGCAGTTGTATAACTCCAATAACTATCGCTTAAATAATAATTATATGCTATAACATAACTATTTGTATTTATTTCATTAGTCCATAAATACCCAGGGTGACACTCATTATTATAAGAACCATTACATTGGTACCAAGAAGTGTAACATGAAGCCCAATCACTTGAACTGGAAGTAGTATCAGAACACAACTGAAGACCGTCAGCACCGGCACCAAACGAATAATTTGTCCACGCTGCCATTTCAGTATAAGAAGGTAATCTCCAGGTTGAACCGTCTAAATCAAATTTTGCACATATTTCTCTTGCAGCCGCGTAATTACAAACTGTTCTTGTACATCCATCATATCCTCCATTGCTCGAATCACAACTATCACTTGTAAGTCCTTTCCAACAACACTTACTTGTTTTACAAGTTTCATTTCCCGCTGTTAAAACAGTAACAGTAGATGGAATTGTTAAAACAGGTCTATCACCCATATTATACTTTGTTACATAGAGATTTCCAACCTGCATGATATCTTCTGATGAAGCTTGACAAGTGCCGTTAGATAAAATATACCCTTCTTTACAAGCCTTACAACCGCTCGCGTCACACTCAGTACAATTTTTAAATTTCATAGAACACTCAACTTTTTGACTTCCCGAACAATAATATCCTTCAGGACAACTTGTACAAGCGCTTTGATCTTCAGTTGGATATTCATTATCGGGACAACTCGTACACTGAGTAGCGTTACCTTCTGAATATGTTCCTTCAGGGCATTTTTTTGCAACCCCATCTATACAATATGATCCAGCTGGACATGGTGCACACACATGGCTTGAACCTAAAACGCCGCCAAGATTTTGTTCAATAGTTGGAGCTGTTGCACCTGTACATTTAATTTGAACACCGTCATTACATATATACCCTTCCGGACATGGTTCACAAGCAGTTTTATCATCACTTGGCCAAAAACCAGGTTCACAATACTTA
>CALVET010000012.1 GCA_944326675.1 Candidatus Gastranaerophilales bacterium | reverse complement strand
ATTATAGACCCTGAAACGAGTTCAGGGTGACGGGGGTCGGCTCAGGGTGACAGGGGTCGGCTCAGGGTGGCAGGGGTGGTGTCATTCCAAAGCGTCATTCCGAACTTGTTTCGGAATCTCCCTGAGGTATTATAGACCCTGAAACGAGTTCAGGGTGACAGGGTATATTTGTCATGCTGAACTTGTTTCAGCATCTTTTAAGCGTGCAGTGTTTACTTTTAATCCTAAAAATAGTGGGCTTGATTATTGAATAGGTGGTTATTTAGACCTTGAAACGAGTTCAGGGTGACGGGGGTGATTGCACGCACCACAAAGGTGTTTCCAATCCCTAAAGCTCATAAGTTCGCCCTGCGAACTAAAGCTCGCTTTACTCAGGTACGGTTTCTCAAACGCCAAAGCTCAGCGCTTCGGCGTTCTCGGCACACACCTTGTGCCTTCCTTGTTTTCGCCAAGCCAAGTCTGGCTAGGCTCAAACTGCGTCAGGTACGGTATCCGCTCTGTCCGCCAGACCTCAATGGTCTGCCGTCACGAGCTTCACACACCTCTGCCTTTTTCGTTTTTGCCTAACTCCGTCGGAGTAAGACTCGAATTTCAAAGGTTTGCTCCTGAGGGACTTACGTCCCACGTCGCCTCAGTCCAGTGTCGGGCTGTCTGTCAAAACTCAACGTTTTGACATCACGAGCTTCACGCACCAATGCCTTTTTCGTTTTTGCCTAACTCCGTCGGAGTAAGACTCAAATTTCAAAGGATTGCTCCTGAGGGACTTACGTCCCACGTCGCTTTAGTCCAGTGTCGGGCTGTCCGCCAGACCTCAACGGTCTGCCGTCACGCCCTCACATCCTGTCGCCTTTTCATTCTCGTCTAAGTCCGGTCGGACTAAGACTCGAATTTCAAAGGTTTTGTTATTTTTTGTGTTTTGATATCTTAAGGGGGCAATAGCCCCCTTTTTTTTCAAAAAAATTACCCTTAAAAACTAAGGGCAATTTTTATCATAAACAAACTTAAAATTTATTCTAATTTAGCGCACCTGCACCTGAAATAACCTCTGTTATTTCTTGGGTTATCTTTGCTTGACGTTCTTTATTAAATTCAATAGTAAGATTATTTATCATATCATTTGCGTTATTTGTTGCAGCGCTCATTGCTGTCATTCTTGAAGCTAATTCGCTTGCCTGAGCCTCTAAAAGCGCTTGATATACAACATTTGTAATAAACATCGGAACAATAGTTGATAATACAGATTGCAAATTAGGCATAAATTCACTCAAAGGTTCGATTTTATGGCTATCATGGGTAATTTTTAACTCATCATCAAGCTCTTTATTTCTAAATTCTCGAACTCTTTCATCATCTGTTACAGCAGGCAATAATTGCCAAGATTCCGCAATATATGTCATCATGTTTTTATATCTTGTAGTTACAAGTTCAATTGAATCAATGTCGCCTTTAATAAAATCATCTGCCAATAATGAAGCAATAACATAAGCTGAGCTTGAATTTATATCATCCAAGATATTCACATAAGTTTTTCTGATTTCAAAACCGTACAACGATTGAGCATTTTTTATTGCAGGTGCTGCTTTTTGTCCGACAAGATAAACACAAACATTTTTACCTTCATTTTTTAATTTTTTAATTAAGTTTAAACTGTATCGAACAATATTTGCGCAATATGCACCCGCTAAACCCTTATTTGATGAAATAATCACAAGTCCTACATTTTTAACTTCCCTTTTTTCCAATAATGCAGGAAAATTATCAATGTTATTTTTGGTTTTTATTTTATCGCATTTATTTTTAAGAGTTTCCTTATATGCCCAGCAAAACATCTCATACAATTCAAGAGTAAAAGGGCGAGATGCCTTAACGGCATTTTCAGCTTTTTTTACCTTAGCTGCCGCAACCATCTTCATTGCTCTTGTAATTTTCTGAGTGTTTTTAATACTGTTTATTCTGTCTTTTATGTTTCTTAAATTTGCCATTTTTTTCTTTCCGAATTTATAAACATATTTTATTCAGGTTTAAAAATATTTTCCTTGAAGTTTTTAATATGTTTGATTAATTCTTCTTTGTCTTTATCTTCAAGTTTAGCTCCATCATTTAACTTAGCTTCCAATTCAGAACAATTTGAAGAGAAATATTCAAAGAATTGTTTTTTAAACTCTTGAATGTCTTTGTTTTCAACATCATTAACAAAACCTTCGTTACCGCAGAAAAGAATTGCAACCTGTTGAGCAACAGACAAAGGATTATATTGCGGTTGAATTAAGATTTGAGTCAATTTTTCACCTTTTAACAATTGTGCTTTTGTAGCAGCATCCAAATCGGAAGCAAATTGAGCAAATGCTGCAAGTTCTCTATATTGAGCCAAATCCAAACGCAATTGGCCTGCAACTTGTTTAATACCTTTTGTTTGAGCGGCACCGCCAACACGAGATACTGAAATACCTGCGTTGATTGCCGGTCTTTGACCTGCATTAAATAAGTTTGATTCAAGGAATATTTGACCGTCTGTAATTGAAATTACGTTAGTCGGAATATACGCTGAAACATCGCCAGCTTGAGTTTCAATAATCGGAAGTGCCGTAATTGAACCGCCGCCTCTTTCATCTGATAACTTACAAGCTCTTTCCAATAATCTTGAATGTAAGTAGAATACATCTCCCGGGTATGCTTCACGTCCCGGTGGTCTTTTTAATAACAAACTCATTGCACGATAGGCTTGTGCGTGTTTTGTTAAATCATCATATATTATTAAAACGTGTTTACCTTGTTCCAAAAATTCTTCTGCTACGGCACAACCTGCAAAAGGAGCAATATATTGTAAAGGTGCTGAATTATCAGCAGTTGCCGAAACAATTATTGAATAATCCATGGCTCCTTTTTCTTCTAAAGTTTTAGCCAAGTGTGCAACAGTAGAGGTTTTTTGACCAATTGCAACGTATATACAAATTACATCTTTTCCCTTTTGGTTGATTATCGTATCAATTGCAATAGCTGTTTTACCTGTTTGTCTGTCACCAATAATAAGTTCACGTTGACCTCTTCCGATTGGCGTTAAAGCATCAATAGCCGTTAAACCTGTTTGTAATGGTTCGTGTACTGATTTTCTTTCAATAATACCGGGGGCAATACGTTCAATCGGACGAGTTTTATCGGTATGAATATCGCCTTTTCCGTCAATAGGAGCACCTGTCGGATCAATTATTCTGCCAATTAGGGCATCTCCCACGGGAATTGAAGCGATTTTACCAGTTGATCTAACGCTCATGCCTTCTTTTATTTTTGTATAATCGCCAAGAATTACTACACCCACATTGTCTTCTTCAAGGTTCAAAGTAATTCCAAGAGTTTTATTACCGTCATCAAACTCAACAAGTTCTGACGCCATTACATTGTTCAAACCGTATATTCTGGAAATACCGTCTGAAATTTCGATAACACTGCCAACATTATCAACTTCCAATTTTTCTGAATAATTTTCGATTTTGGACTTGATAATAGCGGTTATTTCGGAACTATCTATTGTTGGTGCCATATATTTTGCCTTTCATATTATAAATTAATTTTTTTAAGTCGGTCGAATTTAGTTTTTAAGCTCAAATCAATAACCTTATCTTCAAATTTGATAACCAAACCGCCCAATATTTCATCATCTTTTTGGTAATTTAATATCACTTCTTTATTAAACTTAGCTGACAATTTGTCTTTCAATCTTGCTTTTTGCTCGTCATTAAGCTCAAAAGCATAAAATACATCTAAGATTTTAATATTTTTTAAATCATTTCTTTCTTGATTAAAAACATCATAAATTGTTGAAAAAATATTAAATCTGCCTTCATCAAGCAAAGTCTCAAGAAAATTCAAAGTAATATTATTAATTTTGTTTTGAAAAGTTTCTTTAATTGTATCCTTTTTATCTTTTAAAGACACAACGGGATGAGAAAAAAACATCCTAAAACTATCATTTTTAAATATCGAATCATTAACTAACTCTAAATCATTTGAAACATCATCAACCACATCGCCTGACGCTTCAATTAATGCTTTAGCGTATCTTTTTGCAACTTTTAAGTTTTTTATATCCAAACTTTTTTTCACAATAAGCTTCCTTCGATTTTATCCAATTCATCTATTGAAGAATTGATTAATTTTCTATGAGTTTCATCATTCAATCTTTCCAATGTTTCGTCTTGTGCCAATTGGATACAAGCCTGATAAATCTCATTAACTGTCATTTTCTTATATTTTTCTTGTTGACTTTGATATATTTTTTCAAGTCCTGATTTAATTTCTTGCTCTTGGAGTTTTGTATTTTGTTCAAATTTTTCTTTCAAATTTTGAGCGTTTAACTTAGCATTAGAAATTATTTCTTCTTGAAGTCTTGGAGTATCCTTGGTTGATTTTTTAGTTTGCTTGTACTCTGAAATTGCGCTTTGTGCATTTTTAGAACTCTTTTCAACAGACTCTTTTATATCATCCGCCATTTTTTGGATTAAATCACCAAGATGTGCCTTTTTGAATATCCAAACCAACGTAGATACAACGATTATAAAATTTATTAAATTTGTATTTAGAATTTGTTCAAATAGAGTCATATAAATAGCTTTCTAAATATTTAAATATTGATTTATTTTTTCATCTTTTAAATTAACGCTCACTTGTTCATCCAAAACCCTTGAAACCATAGATTGAACAATTGAGTTAATCTCTTTTTTTGCTTCAATTTTTGCTGTTTTAGATAATTCATCCAAAAGAGTTTTATTTTTACCCGCAAGTGCAGAAACTTCCTGTTTAACTTGCTTAATCTTCAGCGCACTTTGTTCTTTTGCTTCTTGAGTTGTTTTTTTAACTATATTTGAAGCTTCTATTCGAGAGCTTTTCAAAGCGCGCTCTTTCTCATCCAATAAAGCACGAGATTTTTCTTTTGATTCTGTTTCCATTTTTGCGTTTTTAGCATAAAAACTGTTTCTTTCATCAATCACTTTTGTAATCGGATTGAATAAAATAGCCTTTATTATTAACAAAAATATTATGAAACTTATTGCAACAAATATAAACGTTCCGTCAATTTGCATTAACATATGAAAAATCTCCGCTTTTCATTCACTTACTATTTAAGTACAAAACCTATTAAAATTACAACCAATAAAGCGTAAATTGCACAAGCTTCGATTAAACCTGCACCGATATAAAAATATTTTGAAATTTGTCCTTCAACTTCAGGTTGTCTTGCAATACTTTCAATAATTGCTTTAGTAGCTAAACCCAAACCAATACCGGGGCCTACAACACCAAAACCGATTGCTAAACCCATAGCGATAAATTTTAAAACTGATAAATCCATATTTTTCTCCTTTATATTAATGTTTTGCTACTGCACCGCTTATATATGCGCTTGTCAAAAGCGTGAATACCAACGCTTGGATAAACGCAACAAATATTTCAAAAAACATAATAGGTAAAGGCAATAATGAACCCAAAAACAAGGTTATATTATATACCCAATTAGATGGTAAAATACCGCCCAATGTATTTTGACAAAATGCACTTATTGCCTCAGGACTTAACAAAGAAGCAATAAGTCCGCCCAGAACCATTATAAGAATTTCACCTGCCAATATGTTGGCAAAAAGCCGAAGAGCCAATGTTAAAGGTCTTACGATATCTTCCAGCATGTTAAAAGGTGTCATAAACCACACAGGTTGAAAATAGTGTTTAAAATAACCTATACCTTTCAAGCGAACACCTGAAGCAATATAATAAACTAATACAATAATTGCTAATGCCGCCGTAACGTTTATATCATTGGTTGGAGAAGCAAATTCTCCTTCAGTTGCTTTTATAAACGGGAAGAAATTTAATAATTTCCAAGGCAATTGTCCTATTAAATTTCCTGTTATTATAAACAAAAATAATGCAATCAAAATAGGCGTGTGTCTTTTTCCTTCAGGACCCATGTCTTTTGTTAAAGATGAAAATATGGTAACTATATTTTCAAAAACCGCCTGCAATCTTGAAGGAACGAGCTTTATATTCCCAACAGCCAAAAGTGCAAAAAATATAACTATTGCCATAGTTATCCACAAGGTTATCAATGTATCCATGTGTACATCCAAACCAAAGAGATTAACTACCCAATGTTGTCCTATATGAAATTCCATTTTACTTCACCTTTTCAATGAACACCATTTATATTAACTCAATATTTTCTTTCTTAGTTAAGCCAAATGGAGGATTTTAAATTCAACAACTATAATAAAACACAACATAAATCAATTAAGCAAATTAATTTTTTTAAAATTAGTAATACTTTAAAAAAAATAAAAACTCAATCTAAAGATTTAGATAAAAAGAACCACTGCATATAGGGTAAATTTCAACCTTAATATTGATGAATAAACCGCCCAAAAAAAGTATATTCATGATGTAAGTTACTTTAATCGAATTAAAATTTACAAAAAATATACTTTTTGGAGGGGTTAATGAGAAGAACAGTGGATTTTAAAAGAAAACAGAAAGTCATTGTTGTTGATGACAAGTATGAACACGCTTCAGGCGTTCGTGAATTGGTAAATTTAGAAAATGACTATGAAGTTATTGCAAATGCAGGTAATGCAAATGTTGCAATTTCTCTAATCAAAAAATACCAGCCCGATATTGTTTTGATGGATATTAATATGCCTGAAATGGACGGTATTAATGCAATCGCCGAAATTCAAAAATTAAGCGTAAAAACAAGAATAATTGTTTTAACTGCTTATGATGATGCTGATTTAATCTATAGAGCAATGAAAGTGGGCGCTTGCGGTTACGTATTAAAAACAATGGTATCAGCTCAATTGATTAAAGCGCTTGACGAAGTTTCAATGGGCAAAATTTATCTTCCGAACATTTTATGTTCAAAATTCTTTGAATATTTCCAAGACTTTGAAAGAAACGGAAGTGCAAAACAAGAAGACGAAAACGAAGAAAATCTTCTGCACTATTTAACAAACAGAGAAGAAGAAGTTCTTTCATTATTGTTAGAAGGTGCAACTTATAAAGACGTTGCAAGAGAATTGTTTATCTCTGAAACAACAGTTAAAACACACGTTAATAATATATTCCAAAAACTGCAAGTTAGAGAAAAAACACAAGCGGTGCTTTATGCAATCAACAAAGGCTTTAAACCTAAAGCCAAAAAAATTGCAGTTTAAACAAAACGCTGCTTAAACACAACAACAAAATGGTAAGTTAAAGTTAAATGAATAAAACAAAGAAAAATTTCAATACATATTTTGAAAAAAAGGATTTAAGCGGAAATGAATTATATTCATCAACCATAATTGAATCCCTTACAAGAAGTATTTTAGAGCCGATAGCCAAGGAAAATTCCAAGGCTATCGTCTTTACTCGTTTAAAAAATGTAAAAGGAACAGACGGTTTAATTAAAAGACTGGAATATTCAAAAGACATTATTTTAAGAGAATTTTCCGACTTTGAATTTTCAAAATTCGATATTGAAGAGACGGGTTTTGTTGTGTTAACGACTCAAAGATATAATTGCGCTTTTTTATTCAGAGAAAAAGAAGAAAATAAATATGAGATTTATTTTAAAATTAACTCAAAACTTGTAAATGATGTTTATGAAACACTAAAAAACATATTTTTAATTGATTATGACGAAGAATTTTATGCTCACAGACCCGAGCGCCGTGATAATTCAATGATGAATGAAGCAATAGAAAATATAATCAAATATTTTGAAGAAACAATAAAAGAAAATGAATATAATACAAAAATTCAAGAAAACTACAGAACAGTAAACGAAACAAACACATCATTAAGAAATGAAATATATCAAAATGCAAAACAAATTGCCCATGAAATCAAAAACCAATTAAGCATTCTTGATATATACACAAGAATTTTTGAAAAGAAAACGCAAGACACAGAAACAACAAAACCAATAAGAAAATCAATAGAGCTTATTAAATCTCAAATTGAACAATTTAAAAACATCGATGTTATTAATCTTCAAGAAAAAAACATAAAATCAATTTTACAAGAGTCAATTAAAATGTACGGAAACATTTTAAAAGAAAAAAACAATAAAATCATTTTAGTTGATGAAATGGCAGGTTTTGAAGCAAATGCGTTTGTTGATGAAGAGAAATTTTTAATAGTAATTAATAATATTATTAAAAATGCAAACGATTCCACAAAAAACGATGAAATAATTATTAAGCTGAAACAAATAGATGAACATATTAAAATCTCAATCATAAACCACGGAGAAATGATTGAAAAAGAAAATCAAAATAAAATTTTTGAACAAGGTTACACAACTAAAAAAGACGGATGGGGAGTAGGATTATCTGTTTGTAAAAAATTCATAGGCTCACAATTTGGCACCTTTGAATTGACAAAAAGCGACAAAAAAGAAACAATCTTTACGCTTACTCTGCCTTTAGCTCAAACAAGATAATCTAAAATCTTAATAAGGATAGAATTATGGATTTAATTAATAACAGAACAAAAGAAATAGCTGCCATGGCTCTTGATGGTTTATATGAACGCTCTAAAGCCATCTCAGCCAATACCGTTAATGCTCTTACACCTAACTATCAAAGAAAAGAGGTTTCTTTTGAAGGAAGCTTAAGAGAAATTATTAAAAGAGAAGATGAAAAAGAAAATTTAAAAGTTCAAAACTCAATGAATTATGACAAAAATCCAAATACTGTTTTAAAAGGGCAAAGTCCAGAGCAAATAGCTCTTTTAAATTCAGACATTAAGGATAATTACTTCATTGATGTAGAGCAGGATTTAAGAGAACCAACAGGGACTGACGGAAACAATGTTGTTTTAGAAGAAGAAATGATGGATGAAGCCAAAAACGGTATGCAATATCAGGTTGTAGCAACATTGTTATCAAAATCATATTCGCTTTTAAATAGCGTGATTAAAGGACAAAATCAATAATAAGGATAGAATAATATGAGTTTTAGTGTTTTTGATATTGCAGCCTCAGGAATGAGCGCGCAAAGAATTAAAATGGATACCGTTTCATCAAATATTGCAAACGTAAACACTACAAGAAACGAGTTCGGAGAAAAAGAAGTATATAGAAAAAAACAAGTTAATTTTAAAGAAATGACCATGCAAAAAGGGTTTAACTTCCCGAACGGAAATGCTTCAGTTGAATTTGACCCGCCCAATGCACCATATTTAAAGGGCGGAGTTACCATAAATGACAATGCAATAGCAAAAGGTGTAATGGTTGAATCAATAACAGACGCAAATAATCCCACAAGAATGGTTTACGACCCTAATCATCCTGACGCTAATGATGACGGTTATGTTGAATTGCCAAACATCAACGTTGTTGAAGAGATGGTAAACATGGTTAACGCTTCAAGAGCCTATGAAGCAAACGTTACTATTGCACAAACCACAAAAACCATGATACAAAGTGCAATCAATATCTAAAAGGATAAGTTATGAGCAGTAATTTTAATATTAATCCTAATTTTCAAATGAATAACTTTAATAATTCAATCAATGAATTTAATAAAGCATTTTCAAATTCAATAAATAATGCAAATAAAGCCCTTGAAAACGGGGCAAATTTTAGTGAAATATTTAACTCCATAGGACAAGACAACGAGCAAATGGCACCTATGCAATTAGGAGCGCAATATTTTTATGGAGTTGATGCGATTAATTCTCAAAAAGTTGAAAACTTATCTCCAACAGCACAAGTTGCAAAAGATATCGGTTCTGGCTTTTCAAACAGTTTGAACGAATTAAGCGGTATTGAAAAAAAAGCCGAACAAGATTTTGAAACATTTGCTTCAGGAGGAGATATAAGTGTCCATGAAGTTATGATATCTGCTCAAAAATCAAATCTTGCCATGCAAATGGCAATTCAATTGAGAAGCCAACTGTTAAATGCATATAATGAATTTAAAAATATGAGTATTTAAGCAAACATTCATATTTCTTAACAGTGTTGAAATTGCCGACAAGTAAGATATTATATTATTGGGGAGTAATCTTACTTGGATAAATTAGTTAGAATTAGTATTGGACAAATTAAGTGAACGAACACATTAAACTATTAATAGAAGATATTAAAAAACTTTGGCTAAAACTGGATATAAATCAAAAATTCTCAATTGCAGCGCTTTTAGTTGCAATGTTTGTAGTGGGAATATTTTTTATAGTTAAAGCAACAGAGCCCAATTGGAGCGTTTTATATTCAGACCTTTCAAAGCAAGATGTTGCAGCAATAACAGAAAGTTTAAAAAAAAGCGGTTATGCTTATAAGCTGTCTGACGACAAAACGACAATTTTAGTTAAAAATCAAGACAAAGAAGATTTAAGGCTTTTTGTTGCGGAAAATGACCTAATCAAAGATACTACGGGAGGTTTTGAACTTCTTGACGACTTGCAATTAGGTTCAACCGATTTTAAAAACAAATTAACAAAACAAAGAATTTTTCAAGGTGAATTAACCCGCTCAATTGAAAAAATAAATGGTGTTTCAAAAGCTAGAGTTCAATTAGCCGAACCTGAACGCTCAATTTTTTCAGATGAAGATGAAGAACCCTCTGCAAGCGTAGTTTTAATATTGGAACCTGGGGTAAAATTAAAAGCAAGTCAAATCATGGCTATTAAAAATTTAGTCGCCTATTCTGTTCCAAGATTAACTAATGACAGAGTATTTTTAACAGACCAAAACGGAAATGTTCTATCAGAAGATGTTGCAAAAAATTCTTCTGATATGCAAACATATAGAACAAATTTTGAAAAAGAAGCCGCCAAAAAAATCAAAGATACCCTTGAAACAATCATGGGTAAAGATAATGTTTCGGTTCAAGTTTCAACTGTTATGGATTTTAACCAAACAAGAGCAACAATTGAAAGCTATACACCAAACAAAGACTCTAATTCAGGCATAATTGTAGCTCAACAAGGGGAAAAAGAAGTCTATTCCAATCCTCAACAATTGCCTTCCAATAATAAAGAAAAAGAAACAAACACACAAACCAACGAACAAAATAATCAACCGATTGAAAACACCGGAATAAACCCCGCTCAAGACGCCATGCAGCAAGCGCAACAAGCACAAGTCCAAGATCCTGCTACACTGCCTTTAAATCAAACTCCCGTTAAAACAGTGAACTATAATGACAATGAAAATGCTAAGGCTGATAATGACGTCAGAAAATTAAGCTACGAAAAAGAAAAATCAGCAACAACTTACGCTGTAACAAAAGAAGTAAAACAAGTTGTTTATGCTCCGGGGGCTGTTACAAGAATGAGCGTAGCCGTTGCAGTAAATAAAATTCTTACGGATGAAGAAAAAAAAGAAATCGAAAATCTTGTTATAGCAGCTACAGGAATGGATAAAACAAGAGGAGATATTGTAAATGTAACAAGCCTTAAATTCACGGGTATTGATAATACACAAGAGCTTGAACAGGATAAGGCAGCTCAACAAGCAATGACTATGGAAATTTTAACATTTATCTTTAAAAATGTTTCTCCTGTATTTATAATACTTATATTGGGTCTTATTGCCCTTCATAACTTCGGAAATATATTTAAAACACCGAAACCCGAAGAAAATGAACTTGAAGACTTAGATGCGCAAGATGATAGTGCTCTACCTTCATTTGATCCGTATTTAATGCTTCAACAAAACAAAACAAACACAGAAGACTTTTATCAGCAGGATATTCAATATACTTCGGCTGTTGATAAAAAGAAAAGTGAAATTATTAACTCAATTCTGGGTAATCCTGAAGAAGCAGCAAGAATTTTAACTTCATATATTAAAGAATAAGAAAGACAAATTATAAAATGGCTAATATCCGCATAGAACAAATGACACCTACACAAAAGGTCGCAGCTTTATTAATAACACTGGGACCTACTGCGGCATCTGAAATCATGAAATGTATTGAAGATGATAATGCGCTTGAACAAATCACAATAGAGATTGCGGGTATGTCAAAACTTCCTCAAGAAGTTATTGAAGCAATAGTTGATGAATTCCACACCGTATTTCAAGCTTCTTCCATGCTTGCTGCAGGAGGTATGGGCTATGCAAGGGAGCTTTTAGAAAAAGCCTATGGGGCTTCTGAAGCTAATAATATTTTAAATCGCTTAGTTACCATATTAAATTCAAATCCTTTTCAATTTTTCAATGAAGCAGACCCTGCGCAATTAGCAACATCTTTTCAAAACGAAAATCCTCAATTAATTGCACTAATTCTGGCATATTTAAAACCGGAACAATCCGCAAAAGTTCTAAACTATCTGGCACCCAACATTCAACACAAAGTTGCTCTTAAAATAGCTCAAATGGAAACCACAAACCCTGAAGTTATATCTGAAGTTGAAAAAATTGTTGAATCAAGATTTTCCAACGTTGTTGCTACGGACTTTTCAAAAGCAGGAGGCACAAAGGCTCTTGCAAGCATCTTAAACAGCACAGACAGAGCCACAGAAAAAAATGTAATAGAAATGATGGAAATAGAAACTCCGGAATTAGCAGAAGATGTAAGAAGCTTGATGTTTGTATTTGAAGATATAATTCAACTTGACGATGCTTCTATTCAAAGAGTATTAAGAGAAGTTGATTCAAGAGACTTGGCAACAAGCTTAAAGGGTGCAAAAGAAGAAGTTAAACAAAAAATTCTTAAAAACATGTCAGAACGTGCTCAAGGCGTATTATTGGAAGATATTGAATACATGGGACCTGTTAGAACAAGAGAAGTACAAAAGGCACAATCTAAAATTGTCGGCATAATTAAGGCACTTGAAGCAGTTGGAGAAGTCACCATTTATCGCGGCGGTCAAGAGGACGAATTAATTGAGTAAGCTCAAAGGAAATAATATTAATTTTAACAATGATGATTTTATTGTTGAAATTAAGGAAGAAAAAGAAAATAAAGAATATAAAACAGAGAAAAAAAAGAATACTCATCAAGAAGATTTTCCTGATGAGAGCGAGCTTATACTAAACAGAGCAAAAGACGAAGCAAGAAAATTATTGGAAAGTGCTTCAAAAAAAGCAGAAGAAATCATCCAAAATGCAAAAAATGAAGCGGCAAAAAAAATTGATGAAGCAGTTCAAAGAGTTGATGAAATAACTGCTAATGCGCAAATGCAGGCACAAGCAAAACTTGATGAAGCTGCAAAACAAAACGAAGAATTAATTAATTCCTCAAAAGAACAAATTGAACAAGAAAGAATTGAAAAAGCAAAGCAAGGATACGAAGAAGGCTACTCTGAAGCTCAAGAAAAAATTCAAGAAGAACTTTTTGATAAGCTGGAAGATTTCAATAATTTTATAAACAAACAATTTGAAATAAAGGAAAAAATAATCAAATCGGCTTCAAAAGATATTCTAAGCATAATCGAAAATATATCAAGAAAAATTCTCCTAAAAGAAATTGATGCAAAAACACTTGAAAAAATAATTAAACATACAATAACTCTTTTTGAAAAAAAAGAAAATATAAACATAATTCTAAGCGAAAAATATGCAAAACTTTTGTTTGAAATTCAAAATAAAACCCTAAATCAAAACACCGAAGTTGACTTTGAAAATTTCAAACAATACGATAATTTTGAAGTCATTTATAATCCAAAATTTGATGATGATACAATTATCGTTGAAAACCTTGAAGAAAGATTTTGCGCGTCGATAGGTTTACAATTAGATAACATAATAAGAAACATATATGAAAACACCAATAACGGTCAAATTGAAATAAACCAATACATTAAAAATAATGAAACTGAATGAAATTAACAATATAATATCCAATACAAATTCTATAACAAGAATGGGTAAAATCATTGAAATCATTGGTTTAACCATTATTGCAGACGGTCCTGCTTCTTCTATAGGCGACCTGTGTCACATTATCGAAGATGAAAATGACAATGTAATTTATGCTGAAGTCGTAGGTTTTAAAAAAGATTGCATATTATTAATGCCCTTAGGCTCGATTGAAGGACTAAAAGCAGGGGCAAAAGTTATCAATACAGGTACTCACATGAAAGTTAAAGTGTCTGATTCACTTTTAGGCAGAGTGCTTGATGGCTTAGGAAATCCCATTGACAATAAAGGTCCTATTATTGCCGACGATTATTACCCAACCAGCGCTGAAATAATTAACCCCATGGAAAGAAAACCGATTGACGAGGTTCTATCCTTAGGGCTTCGAGCAATAGACGGCTTAAACACTATAGGCAAAGGTCAAAGGGTTGGAATTTTTGCTGGTTCAGGTGTTGGAAAATCAACAACTCTTGCTATGATAGCCAAAAATACCTCCGCCGATATTAATGTTATTGCCCTTATAGGAGAGCGTGGAAGAGAAGTTAGAGAATTTATTGAACACACCATGGGTCATGAAGGCATGAAACGCTCAATTGTAGTGTGCGCAACATCAGAACAACCCGCACTTGTTAAAATTAAAGCTTCTTTTGTTGCTTGCGCTATAGCCGAATACTTTAGAGACAAAGGCAAAGACGTTCTTTTTATGCTAGATAGCGTAACTCGTATTGCGCTTGCCCAAAGAGAAGTAGGACTTGCAACAGGAGAACCACCTGCTACAAGAGGATATACTCCATCTGTATTTGCGCTTTTACCAAAATTTTTAGAACGTGCCGGAGCCAATAAAAACGGTACTATCACAGGCTTATATACAGTTTTGGTTGAAGGGGATGACATGAATGAGCCCATTGCAGATGCTGCAAGAAGTATTTTAGACGGTCATATTGTTTTATCAAGAGCATTAGCACATAAAAATCATTACCCCGCCATTGATGTTTTAGCGAGCATTTCTCGTGTAATGAATTCAATTGTGGATGACGAACAAAAACAAGCAGCGGGAAAAATAAGAAATTTAATGGCAAGTTATGCTAAAAACGAAGACTTAATTAATATAGGTGCATACGCCAAAGGGTCTGACCCAATGACAGATAAGGCTATAGCGCTCCACGAAAGAATTGATTCTTATTTAATTCAAAGTGCAGATGATAAAACAGACTTTGAAATAACTAAAAATGAGCTGATAAATCTTGCAAAGATGTAGAATTTTTATATTTTTCAACAATTTCGTCAATTCTTTTTTTATAATCAAAATTTTCATCATAAAATACATCAATGAAATCGAGCTTTTCTAGAGAAATATAGCGCATTTTTATGTTTTTTGTATTAAAAATTTTGTTTAGTGCATAAATATAAACAATGCTTTGCAGGTCATCTTTCGGATTTTTGGGCAAATTCAAAGTTTTCCAATCATAGATAATATATTCATCGCCTTTTTTATATAAAGCGTCAAATCTTCCTGTTAAATAATAGTTTTCATTGTTTAATTCTTCTTTAATTAAAAAAGGATATTCTGTTTCAATAAAAAAATCTTTTTTATCAGATAATTTATCTATAAAATTGAGATAAATTTTCTTTTCTTTTTCTTTCAAATCCAAAAGCATTTTTGATACATCAAAGCCCTTTATATAAAAGCAAATCAAACTATGAAATTTTTTACCCAAGTCCGTTCTATCGTCTTTTTTATATAAGGATAAATGATATACAAATTTATCTAAAAACTCTTTAGGGTTTTTATCTAAAATTTTAAGAGAATGAGCACTGAATGTATCAATTATTTTAGGCATATTGATTTAACCCTTCTAAAATTTCAGAATTTTTATAAGGAATTACTTTTTTAAAAAACTTATATTTATTACTTGTGGTTAAATATAATTTTTTCTTTGCTCTTGTAATTCCGACATAGATTAATCTATAGTTTTCTTCAACAATTTCTTTTTTAAGCTCTAAATCGCTTTTAGGTTCTTTTTTAACCTTTTGAATAAATTTTGAATTTTCTTTTAATTCGTATTCCCCTATATCAAAACAAAGATTTTTCTGAGTCATTTCAGGAATAAACACAAAATCAAATTCGTCCCCTTTTGATTTATGAAGGGTCATTATTTGGACTGCATTTGCTTTTTGTACTGTATCATCCACTGAAAAGAATTTAATATTTGAAAAATTGGTTTTATATTGAATTTCTCTTAAACGATTAACGGTATTTTCAAAAGTTTTTTGCGTGAGTTGGATTTTGGCAGCTATTGCAGCCACAAGAGAAATATTATCTTTTTGCTTTGAATTAGAAAAATAATATGAACCGATTTCATCAACTAATTCATATATTGAAGTCGTGTTTTTAAATAGAAAATAATTCAAATCCCACCACAATTGACTATCAAAATCATCCTTTAAAAATATCGCTTCATTTAATGATAGCGCATATTTTACTTCTTCATATTTATAATATCCATATTCAAAAAGCTCGCGCGCTATTTCAACAACTTTTTTATTATCATAAGGATTTAAAATAAATTCTAAAACCAAAAGACAAGTTTTATAAATAGGATTATTAATCAGACTGTCTGAATTTTTGTAGGTCTTAATTGAATTATCTTTCAATAATTTATCCCACTTATTTATTGCAAAATTACTTCTTAAAAGAATACCTATAGTTGCATTTTTGTCAGTTTTTAAAATCTCTTTTATTTCATTTAAAATAAACTGATTTTCGAGATTTTCATCTTCAAAAATTTCTGTTTTAACTGCATTTTTATCAACAATATTAACCCCTTCAACAGGCTTCATCACCAAAGATGAAAAAGCGTCAATTTCATTTTTTTGCGCAAATTTAACCGTATTATTAGCGCAATCTAAAACCCCTGTTGCACATCTTTGACACCTATCCATAACAACATTTTTGGATTTTTTCATAAACTCTCTAAAACCAGCTACATCTGAATTTGTAAAAGTTGAAGTTATTGCTTGGTTAATATCTCCGCAGCGTATTATATTTTTATATTTACCCCCTAAAAGAGTAATCAAATTTTGCTGAGTAAAGCTTGAATCTTGAGCTTCATCTTCAATAATAATTTTAACAATATCTTGATAATATTCTAAAACATCCTTGTTTTCTTTTAAAAGCTTTAAACTCAACAACAACAAATCATCGTAGTCTATTAAATTTTGCTCTTTTAGTTTTGATTGATAAGCTTGAAACACACTTAAAAATAACTTATTTTTACAATCAAATTCCCCATAAATCGATAATTCATTTTTATAAGCTGAAATTGCACTATCATATAAATCTGTTTTATCAGGAGCTATACCCAATGAATAAGTAATTTCAGCTAAAATTGCGCTTCTTTTAATTTCATCTATAATTTCAAAATCATAATCAAGCCCAAGACGAGAAAAATTATTGTTCTCTTTTATAATTCTAAGCGCAAGCCCATGGATTGTTGAAATATTCGGCAATTCAGATAAATTAGGATATTTTGCTTTTATTCTTTCTCTAAAATTTCTTGCAGCTGATTCCATGAAAGTTAGAACAAAAATATTTTTAGGCTCAATATTTGATAAAATTTCTCCCGATAAAATTTTATCCACCAATAAAAGCATGATTGTTGTTTTCCCCGAGCCTGCGGTTGCACTCACAGACATTAAACCGCCTTTATAATTTAAAACTTCCTCTTGGTCTTTTCTTGGTATAATCGGTTTTACTTTGGTTGTTTCTTTTGTTTTAGAATTAGTTTTATAATATTTATCTATTCCTGAAAAATTTTCTTGACCCAATGAATCATAAGAACTTTGATACAGAGTTGTTTTATCAGCTAATAAATAGAGCTTATATAATATTCTGGCTGTCCTATCAAGAGTTAATTCAATATTATCTTCGAGCTCAAAAGTGTCTTTTGACCAAGTTTTTTGCATAACCCAAGCATTATACAAGGGTCCTATGTCTTGCCTTAGCCAATTTTCACTACTCACATCCAATAAAAATTGGTATTTTGTTTTATATGAATAATCGATTATCTTTTGCGCAGATGAAACAACAATTGAATTTTCATCTATTTCATCATCAGATAAAGGGTTTTCTGAAATAATCGTATTTTCCAATTGAATTATTAAATCGTTATTTAAAACGGAATTTTTGAAAACATCTTCAAAATCATTGATTTGCTTTAATAATTGCGCAATTTTTATGTAATCTTTTGACAATTCTTTATCTAAAGGCAAAAAATTGGCAACTATTTCATAAAGCTGAATTGACAGTTTTTCAAATCTGATTTTTTCATAAATTTCAATTAATTTAATAAATTCATCATTATTTTTATTTTTGATAAATTCAAAAATATTTGACCCTTTAAAATCCCTTTCAAATTTGTATTCTTGAATTATTTTAACCGATTCTTTTTTATCCAAATTTAATAATTCAATAAAAATCCCTTTTAAAATATATGCTGAAATATCTTCATTATTCCTGTCATTTATTATTTTTAAAAGCTCCAAAATATATGAAATTAATTTATTTTGATTTAATTTTTCATTTTTAGTTAAAAAGTTAAATTTAAACCCTGACTTTTCCAGTGAAATTTTTAAAAATTCATCTGATAAAGGCGTTATTAAAGCAATTTCACAAGGTCTTACACCAGAATTAATCAGAGTTTTAATATCTTTTAAAACCTCCTCTATCATTTCGTTTCTTTTTAAAAATGATTTTAAATTAATATTATCAAATTCTATTTTTTCATTATTTTTAACTAATTTTAAAATTTCTTTTGCGTCTATATTTTTTTTATCTTCGATTTTTGGTTTTATTTCTTTTTGAGATAAAAATTCTTCAAAATTAACATTAATTGCCCCCAAATATCCCAATCTTGATGAACCATCTGAATCATAAGCAATAAAAAACTCTTTAACGCTTGGTTTAATATGTTCTATATAAGCTAAAACCACAGGAGTTATTTCATCAGCATCATCAACAAAAACATACTTAAAATTATTTTTCAATTTTTTATATAAAAATTCAAAAATATTCATCTGCCTTATATAATCAAAAGCTCTTAATTGAATGGATTTTGATTTATATTTATTAATCGCCAAATTAGCTTCTTTTGAATAGCTCTCTTGTAAAATTTTTGCCCTTTTTTTAACTTCTTCATCAGACAAATGATTTAGATTAATTAAAGCATTTCTTCTAAAAAGCTGGTGCAACAAGCTTGTTTTAGAATTATAGCCTGTAAAATCAACCTCTTTAATACATTCTTTAAAAATATATTGGCTAACTTCAAGCCCGCAAAGATTAGGAATAATTTTTCTATTTACATCGCTTTTGATTGAATTTTCAACTATTGCCCAATTATCTAAAATATAATTATAAATTAATCCTTCAAAACTAAAAATTTTAATGTTTCCGATATTTCCCAAAGGCAGATTTTTTTTGACTTCTTCAATAAAATCTTTCTTTTTTTTGGAATTTCTTAATAAAACAAGAATTTCTTGAGCATTAACGCCTTCTTTTAAAAGCTTTAAATACTCATTGATTAAAATTTCAGTTCTGTTACTGCCAAATGGCGAATTTATAATCATATTTTTATAATATATCAGATGGGTCAATATCTACAACCATTTTAATATCAGACGGCAATTTAATTGATTTTAAAAACCTCAAAATTGTTCTGTGTCCGTTTTCAGAAAGTTTATTTTTAATTATTATGTTATATCTGTATTCTTCTTTAATTCGATTAATTACACAAGGGCAAGGTCCTAAAATTAAAATGGTTTCATCAAGAGATAATTTTTTAATATATTCACTCAGCGCAAGTTCAATTTCCAGCGCTGATTTTTCAGCTCTAAAATCATCTTTTGAAGATAAAACTATTCTAATCATCTTAGAATATGGAGGATAGTCAAGCATTTCTCTTAATTCAATTTCATTTTTATAAAATTCTTCATAATTTTGTTCTTGCGCATTTTTTAAGAATATGTTGTTTGAATTATAAGTTTGAAAAATAACCTTTCCTTCTTTATCACCCCTGCCAGAGCGTCCTGCAACTTGGGTTAAAATTGAAAAACCACGTTCAGAGCTTCTATAATCAGGTAAATTAAAGCTCAAATCCGCATTAATTACCCCAACTAAAGTAACGTTTTTATTATCTAAACCTTTAGCTATCATTTGAGTGCCAACCAAAATATCAATTTCGCCCTTTTGAAATCTTTTCAATATTTCAACATGTTCATTTTTCTTTGTTAGGCTGTCTGAATCGAGCCTTTCAATCCTATAGTCCGGAAACATTTTTTTTGCTGAAAGCTCAACTTTTTCGCTGCCCAAACCAAAGTGTTCAAGCGCTTCACTATTACATTTCGGACATTTTGGATTAATAACTTCATAATTACAATAATGACATTTATAAGAATTTGTCTGATTGTGATAAATCAATGGAATTGCGCATTTAGGACATTCCAGTACCGTTCCGCACTCAAGACATTGAGTGTATGAAGCAAAACCCCTGCGGTTAATTAGAAATATAACTTGTTCACCTTTTTCAATTGTTTCTTTAACATTTTTTTGCAAAGTTCTTGAAAAAAGAGTGTAATTTTTTTCCGCTCTTTCTTCTCTCATGTCAATCACAACAACTTTTGGTAAAAGCGCATTATTATATCTTTCTTTTAAGGTAAATAATGAATTAGTATTAATTGCTTCATAATAACTTTCAATTGATGGCGTAGCTGAGCCCAAGATTAATTTTGCCCCGTATAATTCACAAAGCTTTTTAGCTACATCACGAGCGTTATATCTCGGATTGGGCATAGTTTGCTTATAACTTGAATCATGTTCTTCATCAATTATAATAAGCCCTAAATCTTTCATCGGCGCAAAAACAGCACTTCTTGCGCCAAAAAGAATTTTAATTTCATTATTTCTTAATTTTTTCCAAGTTTCATATTTTTGCGCTTCAGTTATTGAGCTATGCCATATTGCAACACAATCAGCACCAAAGCGCTCTATTGTTCTTATGGTTAATTGAGATACAAGAGCAATTTCAGGCGCCATAAATATTACATTTTTACCTTGATTAATTGTATCTTCGATTAATTTAAAATAAATTTCAGTTTTTCCTGAACCTGTAATTCCATATAAAAGCGAGGTTTTAGCGTTTACTTTTTTAATTTCGTCATAGACTTTTTTCTGCGCTTCAGACAATTCATAATCAGAATTTATTTTCTTAGTATCAAAAATTTTATCTTTAATTTTAGGTGTTCTATATTTTTTGACATTTTTTTCAAAAAATTTTTGAGGCAGTGCCGTATTTAAAACCGTCTGAATATCGCAAAAATAATAGCTTGAAACCCATTCTAAAAGTTTTAAATATTCAAGAGAAAATAATGGAGTATTATCCAGAATTTCACTTATTTCTTTTGCTTTTATTCCTTCTTCAAGATAATTTGTAAAACCTACAACATAAGCTTTTAATTCTTCTTTTCTTCTGCCGAAAGGTATTGAAACAGCCTGTCCTACTTTAATTTCATCCTTTAAACCGTCAGGAATTAAATAGCTGAATGTTTTTGTACCCAATTTATTAATATCAACCAAAACCTGAGCATATTTTAAATTCATTACTTAACTTGCCCCATTGGAGTCTTAATTTCATTATCAATCAACAAAAATAAATCTTTTGCAACTTCGCTTCCTTGGCTAAAATCGCTGTTTTGAGGGAGAATTTTTATTTCTGTTTGATTTTGATATCTTTTAGTCAAAGTTAAAAGATAATATTTTGAACCTGCTAAAAATAATATATACCCGTTTTTTGTTTGAATTTCAGATATTTCATACTTATCAGATGAACTTATTGCGCTTAGAGCACTCATAAATAAACTATCAGCATCTTTTGAATATATTTTATAACATTCACTTAACACACCTGCAAAAACAGGGCTAAAAGAAAATATCAAAGCTAAAACAACTATTATTTTTTTCATATTACTTTTCCATCCAGGTCTTACCGATACCTACTTCAACTTTAAGAGGAACTTTTAAAGGTTGATTTTGTTCCATGGCAAGAAGTGTCAGCTTTTTAACTTCATCCAATTCATCTTTATAAACATCTAAAACAAGTTCATCATGAATTTGTAAAATTATTTTAGATTTAAAACCTTTTAATTTTTCAGCCAATTCCACCATTGCCATTTTAATAATGTCGGCGCTTGTACCTTGCAAAGGTGCATTAATTGCAGCTCTTGCGGCAAATTCTCTAATATTTGCATTTCTTGAATTTAGTTCAGCTCCTAAATATCTTTTTCTGCCATAAAGTGTTTCAACCCAGCCGTTAACTTGAGCACATTCAAGCGTTTCATTAATATAGGTTGAAATCTTTGGATAAGTAGCAAAATATTTATTAATCAAATCTTGCGCTTCAAAAGGAGTTATATTAAGAGTTTGCGCTAACCCATATCTTGTTTGACCGTAGATTATTCCAAAATTAACCGTTTTAGCTTTTCTTCTCATTTCTTTTGTTACTTCATCCAATGAAACATTAAAAATCTTAGAAGCAGTAATTTTATGAACATCCATTTCATCGCAAAAAGCTTTAATTAACCCTTTATCGCCTGAATAATGAGCCAATAATCTTAATTCAACCTGTGAATAATCAGCACTCATAATTAAATAATTATCATCAGTCGGAACAAAAGCAGCTCTAATTCTGTTTGAAAAATCGGTTTTAATCGGAATATTTTGTAAATTAGGATCAGATGAAGATAATCTTCCTGTTGTTGTAACCGTTTGATTAAAATGAGTATGAATTTTACCGTCTTTTTTAACCAGTTTAGGCAAAGCGTCAATATATGTTGTTTTTAATTTCATTAATTGACGATGCTCTAAAATATCTCTTGCTATTTTATATTCAAGCGCTAATTCATCAAGAATTTTAGCATTTGTTGAATAATTGCCTGATTTACCCTTTTTTTTCGGTTTTATCTGCAATTTATCAAATAAAATTTCAGCTACTTGTTTTGGAGAATTAATATTAAATTTTTCTCCTGCCTGAGCATAAATTTTTTCTTCATAGTCTTTTACTTTAACAATAATTTCATTATCGATTGTTTTTAGATAATCAACATCTAATTTTACCCCTGTTTTTTCCATTTCTTTTAATACAAAAGCCAAGGGAAGCTCAACCTCATTTAAAAGTTTTAATTCTTTTTCATTCAAGGTTTTATTATAGTAATCATATAAATCAAACAGGTAAGAAGCCAAAAGAAAATAATCTTTTTCATCAGGTATTACATTAAGACACTCGTTAATTTGCGTAATTAAATCGTGTTTTCTTGATGAATCTTTAATATAGCTTGAAAGTTGAGTATCTGAAATTACGCCTTTAATATCGTAATCAATATTTTTGACATCATAAGTGATTTTTTTAATTTCAGAATTATCAAGAATTTCTTTTATTTCGTTTATCGGTAATTTTAAAACAACATCATTTTTATATGCGACATAGCAATAAGCACTATCTTCAAAATCCGACAAAAACCCGATTTCACTTGGTTTATTTTCTTTTAAATATTTTTTTGCTTCATCTTCTTTTAGTTTTTTAACTTCTTTTTGTTTTTTTTCTTCGATTTCATTAAATAACCCTAATTGAGTCTGCTCTTGTTCAAGAGGCAAAAATTGAACAATATTATCACAGGAATTTTTAGAATTAAAAGGAGCCAATAATTTATCAATATTTTTAACAAAAGAATAAAACTGCATTTTAGTTAAAAATGCCTTAACAGCCTCTTTATTAGGAGTGGTTAAACAAGCACCCTCAAAATCAAATTCAATATCCAAATCTGTTACTATTTTTGCCAAAAACTGCGATAAATATGCGTCTTGCTTTCCTTGGACAAGTTTTTCTTTTAGGGCTTTTTTTGTTATATTTTCAATATTTTCATAAACTCCATCAAGGGTTTTATATTCATTTAAAAGTGCGGAAGCTGATTTTGGGCCTATTCCTCTAATCCCTGGGATATTATCAGAAGTATCTCCGCATAAGGCTTTATAATCAACAATTTGAGATGGATAAACCTCCATTTTTTCATAAACTTCTTGTTTGTTGTATTTTATTATTTCACCCTTAGAAGGTATTAAAACAGTGGTTAAACCTTCATTATCAATAAGTTGAAAACTATCCTTATCGCCTGTTAAAATATAAGTTTTATGACCTTTCTTTTGAGCCTGAAGAGCAATTGTACCTATTACATCATCACCTTCATATCCTTCTTTTGTATATATCGGTATATCAAGAGCGCAAAGACCTTCTTTAATTAATTCCAGTTGAGTTCTTAAAGTATCGGGCATAGTCAATCTGTTCGCTTTATATTCAGAATATTTTTCCAATCTGAATGTCGCTTTTGAAACATCAAACGCAACTGCTATAGAGTTTGGTTTAATATTTAATTTTTTATCAGATAACAAATCAAATATTGCCTTAAAAAACCCGTAAACAGCCCAAGTCGGAATATGTTCCGTTGTTTGCATATTCGTTCTTTCAAGCGCAAAAAACATGCGAAAAGCCAATGCATGCCCGTCAACTAAAATTAAAGTCTTTTTATCTTCCATTACTGCTCCTCAATTAGTATTTTACAATAAAATTCAGCCCTTGTAAAAGTTTTACGTGTTTGACATTCAAGAATAATAATTCTAAAATGTTTGTGGGATAGAATATGAATAAGGCGCTTAATAATTCTGATAAAATCAATTATCAAGATATGAAAGAGTATCTTTTGAACTCTTTTTTTGATCATATCTGTAAAGATAAGCTGTTCAAACAAGCGGATTTGGGCAAAATTCATAAATGCTCAATTGCAATAAAAGCTTTTGATTTAGTTTCAATTTCAATGTCATATCTTGCAATTAACAACTATAGACAAGGCGCCAGATATTTCCAAACTTTAACCCTGTTAAATGATGCAAAATATCTTGCAAATTCATCTAACAGCTCTATAGCACAAAAAATTAACCTATTTTGCTTTGCTTTAGTAGAATATCTTGAAAAAAATATAGAACCCGCGCTAAATCTTTTAAACGCAAGTCTGTATATTAAAACGGATAACATAAAATTTGAAGAAGCAATTCTTAATTATAAAAAGAAAATAGATGACGAATATCAAAAAAAGACAATTTCCCCTGCGCCTCCTTCTTTTATCCCGAACGAAATAAAAGATGATGCCCTTTTGGCACTTTTGCAAGTCGGAAGAACTATTGCTGTTGAAACAAATATAGACAGCCTTTTAACAATAATTGCACAGCAAATCCAACAAGCACTGGGGGCAGACAGATGTACCGTATTTTTATTAGATACAGAACACAATGAATTATGGAGCAAAGTTGCACTGGGTCTTGAAATGCAAGAAATAAGGTTTAGCGCAAATAAAGGTTTAGCAGGACACGTTGCAACAACCGGCGAAACCGTAAACATATCTAATGCCTATGAAAGTGAATATTTTAATAAAGAAATCGACCTTAAAACAGGATATAAAACCAGAAATATTTTATGCATGCCAATAAGAAATCTATCCCATCAAATTGTCGGCGTATTTCAAGTTTTAAACAAATTTGAAGGCGATTTTACTCAAAAAGACGAAGATTTATTGGTTGCAATAGGCTCATCAGCAGGAATTGCTCTAGAAAATGCTAATTTGTTCAATAAGCAAAAAAAATTAATTGAAGAACAAAAAATGCTTTTTTCAAGCTTTATTGATACTCTTTCAGCTTCAATTGATGCAAGAGATAAAATCACCTCCGGTCATTCAAGAAGAGTTACAGCATACGCCGGGCTAATTTGTGATGAATGCGGGTTATCAGATAATGAAAAAGAAATCATAAAAAATGCAGGACTTTTACACGATATCGGAAAAATCGGCATCAAGGATTCCGTACTTCAAAAAGAGGGAAAATTAACTCCCGATGAATATGAACACATTAAAGAACACGTTCGTTTTACTCATAATATCCTAGGCAAAGTTTATATATCTAAAAACTTTAAAGATGTAGCTAAAATCGCTTCATCTCACCACGAAAAATATGACGGTACAGGCTATTATAAAGGATTAAAAGGTGAAGAAATTCCTCTTGGCGGAAGGATTTTAGCAGTTTGCGACGTATTTGACGCAATAACATCAAAAAGACACTACAGGGATAAAATGGATATTAAATCCGCCCTTGAAATCATAGTGGAGGGTAAAAATAAACACTTTGACGAAAATATAGTAAACGCATTTTTTAACATAAAAACTTATGACATTTTAAAAGTCATGGTGAATAATTTAGAAAATATTATTGAAGAACCTGAAGAAAAATTATTAAAACAGTTTAATTTAAGCGAATTATATGTTATCCTGAATAGTAGAGAAGATGCCATCGTTAATCATAAAAAATTAACAGATACATTTAACAAATACTATAAGTACAACTTATAAAGGATAATCAGAAAATGAGAGGAATAAAAAATAAAATTATTTTATCTTTATTCTTGGCCTTGATTGTTCCGTTTAGCGCACAAGCATCAAACGAGGATAGTCTTTTAGAGCCCGTTTCTGAAATCAAAATCCACAACGAACCCAAACAAAACACAAACTACTTTAATTTAGCCAATATTGTTGACACTCTTTTAACAAACGACAATAAAAAACAAGAAATAACAGTAGATAAAAAATCTCAAATAAGAAAAGATTTTATTGACGCAACTTCCAAATTTAACCAAGGAAATGCCAAAGTTGCTTATGACGAGTATGATGTTTTAATTAACAAAATTGAAAGTGACTCATCATTATTAGCTCTATCAAAAGTTTTTTATGAAATCGGATATTTTTCTTTGGCCAATAAAGCAATAGAAAAAATTGTCTATAAAAACCAATTCTATGAAAACATAAATGACCTTGAAAAAAGCTATAAACCAAAGTCATCTTTAAGCTATGATGATGAAATATATTTTGCAAAATTATATTCAAGCATTTATTTTGATAATTCAGCCCAAGAAGCCATCAATGATTTATTGGAAAAGAAACCGACATATCAAAAAAATGATTATTATAACTACATTCTAGCTTGCGCAAATTTAGAATTAAAAGAATATTCAAAAGCTCTTGATTTTATAAATAAAGCAATTTCAATTAATCCAAGCAATGTTTCATATAAAATGCAAAAGCTTGATATTTTAATTAATTCAAAAAAATACAAAGACGCGCAAAATTTAATAGAAAAACTTGAAAAATCAGACTCAAGCGTTATTTTTGCAAACACAATAGCCATCAAAAAAGAACAGGTGCTTGCAAATACCATAAATAACGACAAAGAAAAAAAATACCACATTGCAAACAAGAGCTTTCTTGAAGGCAACTACGAAAAAACAAAAAAAGATTGTCAAAATATATTGAATTTCGACAAAGACAACGATAAAATCATAACCCTATATGCTAAAAGTGAATTGGCACTAGATAACATTGAAATGGCAAATGTTTATTTTGTAAATTCATATAAAGAAGATAAAAACAACATTGAAACCTTAATCGGTTTAGGAGATATTAAATATCTCCATGGCGACTATAAAAATGCGGTTAAAACATATAAAAAAGCTTACAACAAAGATAAAGACAACTATGAAATCATAATTAAATTAGCAACCGCACACAGACAATATGCTCAAAAACCAAAAGAATTAAAAAAACTTGAACTAAAACTGGATAAAATGCCAAAAAGCCAGTACATAAGCTACTACAACAGCGCAATTAGCATAGCCCAAAAAAACGATGTCTTAAAAGAAGAATTTTTAAAAAGAGCCTTGGAAGTTAACCCAATGTACGAAAATGCAATCGGTGAGCTTGTTAAGTTAAATTTAAAAAATAAAAACTACAACAATGCAAGAGCGTTAATATATAATGCAGCATTTACATTAGAAAAAAACTATTATTACTATTATCTTTGCGCTCTATACAGCCAAGCAATGAACAAAAAACAAGACGCTATTCACTTCTACAAAACATCACTGAGCTTAAATCCTAATTTCGAAATTGCAAACATTAAACTTCTAAAACTTATTCCAAACGTATCCGGCGAGGAAATATAATGGTTGTATCCACTAAAAGCGCGGCAGTTATCGGTTTAAATGTTTATGAAATTGATGTTGAAGTGGATACAATTAACTCAATTCCGCAAGTTATTATTGTAGGTTTACCAGATACTGCTATTTCAGAAGCAAAAGAACGATTAAGGCTTGCAATTAAAAACTCAGGATACTCTTTTCCTTCCACCAAGATTGTAATAAATCTTGCACCCGCAGACTTAAAAAAAGAAGGCTCAAACTATGATTTAGCAATGGCAGTCGGAATTTTATCAAGAGAAGGGGTAATTAAAGATTTTAACCGCGAAAAAATTGCCTTTATAGGCGAATTATCGCTTGATGGCTCACTTAGAGAAGTTAAAGGAGTTTTACCCATAGTAAGCTCTTTATCTGAGCTCGGAATTGAAAAAGTCATTGTACCTTCTTCCAATCTTAAAGAAGCAAGTTTTATTAACTCAATTGAAACACTTGGAGCAGATAATTTATCTCAAGTTGTCGAATATTTAAATCAAAACTCCGATCTTAAAAAATTAAAACAAAACATCGATGATTTTTTAAATAAAGAAATAGATTTTCCGATTGACTTTTCCAATATAAAAGGACAAATTCAAGCCAAAAAAGCTCTTGAAATAGCTGCAGCAGGAGCGCATAATGTTTTATTATCAGGTTCACCAGGATCCGGCAAAACCATGCTTGCTCGCGCTTTTATGTCAATTTTGCCGCCTTTAAGTGCTCAAGAAGCAATAGAATTAACTAAAATTTACTCTATTTCAGGTTTATTGGATAACAAAAACCCCCTAATCACAACCCGCCCTTTTCGCTCGCCTCACCATAGCTCAAGCGCAGTAGGCATTATCGGAGGCGGTTCAAACCCAAAACCGGGGGAGATTACTTTAGCCCACAGAGGTGTATTATTTTTAGATGAAATGGTAGAATTTCCAAGAAACGTTCTTGAAGTTCTAAGACAACCTTTAGAAGATAACGTTGTAACCATTTCAAGAGCCCAAATAAGCGTTCAATATCCCGCTAATTTCATTTTAATTGGCGCTATGAATCCTTGTCCTTGCGGATTTTTAGGTGATAACAGAAAACAATGCACTTGCTCTGAATTTCAAATTAACCGCTATAAATCAAGACTTTCAGGACCATTGTTAGATAGGATTGATATTCAATTGAAAATTCAAAGATTATCTGATGAAGAATTGTTATCAGATAATAAAACCTCCGAAACTTCATCTGAAATAAGAAAAAGAGTTATAAAAGCAAGAAAAATTCAACTTGAAAGATATAAAAAAGAAAATATTTTAACAAACAGCGAACTTAATGCAAAACTTATTAAAAAATATTGCAAAATTGATGATAATACTAAAAAATTTCTAAAAGACGCAATAAATAAATTTAACCTATCAGCCAGAGCCTATGACAGACTTCTTAAAATATCAAGAACAATAGCAGACCTTGAAGAAAAAGAAAACATTTCTCTAACCCACATAGCTCAAGCATTACAATTAAGAAGTTTTTAAAATTATACTTTCATCTAATGATTTTTATTTAAAAATAATTTATTCTTATAATTGGGTCGGGGCCTATCACCTTAATTAGCGTATATGATTTTTGCTTTGGGATAGTTTGATTTCATCTTAAACCCGACCTTCTCTAATCCATAAGCAAATTATACGATTCAAGAAGTTCATCAATATTTTTATTTGATAAAGCAAGTTGAATTTTTTCGTTTATTTTCTCTTTTTCTATATCAGTCAAATCTTTAATGTTTTTAGGTAATACAATCTGATTTGTGTTTTCACATTTGACAAATCCATTATTTAAAACCAAAAATTCTCTATATGTTTTTAAAACGGGTAAATACTTTTCATCAGGAATGTATTTTCTATTTTGGTAATATTTGCAATCTCTCGGCATTTGATTTTCTATAAAATCAATTAAAAAATCAATTTCACCTGTATATTCTTCTTCTTTGCAATCTTCGCCAAAAAGTTTATTTCCTTCGATTTTATAATTATCAAACTTTTTAATATAACTTGCCCACATTAAGCAGCCAAGATAAAAAGCAATGTTGGTCTTTAATAATTTTTGCAGCTTATTAAATACATGTAAAAAATTAAGTCTTTTTAATTTAACATCAGGAACGGCGCTAAACATATAATATGTATATCCAACCTGACCGATAGAATCAATCACTAAAGGAGCATAGCCCGGATCGAACAAAATTGTGTTTTCATATTTCATAACAACATTTTACTTAAAAAATAATTAAATCCAACTTATAAAATATATAAATAATAAAAACTTAAGAATTATTACCTCAACACAAGCACAAATAAACTCTTTAGAAAATAGGTCATTTTATTAATACTTATTAACTATATTAACTTTAGTAAATTTATACGAATGTACTAATTCTAAATGATTATTTTTTATTATAATTTATGGTATAAATATAAACATAAATATAATTACTTAAAGTCGGAGGCAATAAAAATGGTACAAAAAATAGGACAGTTTGTCTTTATGCTACACTCGCACCTTCCGTATTACAGAATGGCAGGGATGTGGCCTTTTGGGGAAGAATGTTTGTATGAATGTATGGAAGAAACATACGTTCCCTTATTAAATATGATATCTGAATTATATGATGAAGGCATTAAAGCAAAATTAACCGTTGGAATTACTCCGATTTTAGCAGAACAGTTAAATGATCCTCATCTTCAACAAGGATTTATTGATTATCTTGATTCAAGAATTAAAGCAGTTTCAGAAGACCTTGAAAGATATCCTGATCCTGAAGTAGCGCACAGTCAACACCTTAAATATTTGGCAAAATATTATTTTGACTGGTATAACAGAATTAAAGATTTATTTATAAACAAATTCAATAAAGACCTGATTTCAGGCTTTAAAAAATTCCAAGACCTAGGCTGCATTGAAATAACAACTTCAGGTGCAACCCACGGTTTTTCTCCATTACTTGCCACTGATACAAATTTGAATGCACAATTTAAAGTTGGTTCCGACACAACAAAACGTCTTTTCGGCAAAAAAGCAAAAGGTTGCTGGCTGCCCGAGTGTGCATACAGACAAGGATATGAGTTCATTGGAAAAGACGGTAAAAAGAAATGGCGTCCGGCTATTGAAGTTACCCTACAAAACAATGACATAGAATATTTCTTCACCGAATCGCACGTAATTGAAGGTGGAAACTCTATCGGAAATCGCAGAAACATAGGAGTTTACGGAAATATTGAGTATATACCATTACCAAAAAGAGAGGCAACCGGATATGACACATACAGCGCATATTGGTTACCTGATGCACAAGTTGCCGTGATGGGTAGAAACGATAGAGCAGGGTTCCAAGTTTGGTCAGCAGCAGACGGTTACCCCGGAGACGGTTGTTACAGAGAATTCCACAGAAAAGATTGCAATTCAGGCATGCACTACTGGAGAATTACTTCTTCTACAACCGACTTAGGTGACAAAATGTTATATGATCCTGTACTTGCAATGAACCAAGTAAATTCTAACTCAGATCACTACACTAATTTGATTTACCACTTGTTGAATGATTACAAAAATTCACACGACGGTAAACAAGGTCTTGTGATGGTTTCTTTTGATACAGAACTATACGGACACTGGTGGTTTGAAGGTATTGAATTTATTAAACAAGTAATTCGCAAACTAAACAAATACGTGCCCGAAGTTGAAATGATGACAGCAGGTGAATACTTACAAGCTCATCCGCCGACAGAGGCAATTCAAATCCCTGAATCATCTTGGGGACAAGGCGGACATTTCTGGGTATGGCAAAATCACTTGACAGAATGGATGTGGCCTATTATACATTCTTGCGAAAAACGTATAATAGATATTGTTTCAAAATACGAAAACATTCCATCAGACAAAGTTCTGCACAGAGCACTAAATCAATTGGCAAGAGAAAATCTGCTTTTACAAAGCTCCGATTGGCCGTTCTTAATAACAACATGGCAAGCAAAAGATTATGCTACAGATAGATTTAGAGAACATGTTCAACGTTTTGAACAAATAGCTGATATGATTGACAATAATGCAATTGATGAAGCTAAATTATCTGAAATTGAATCTATAGACAATTGTTTTGCTGATATCGACTATAGAGTTTATCTGCCTATTGAAGAAGGGGTTATTCCTCAACAAGAGAAAAAACTTGCTCCTTTATATGCTGATAGAAAATAGTCTTAAATAAATATTAAAAGACCCCGCAAATACGGGGTCTTTTGTTGTAGTTATTAACAATAATATTATTGGAAATATCCGAAAGAATCTTCAATATCAGCTTTTCTTCCTTCTTCAAGCCCTTCTCTATCTGCTTGAATTGCTTGAAGTTGTGTTTCTAGGGTTGCATTTTCATTTTGGATTTTTGTTTCCATATCAGTTTGAGCTTGTTCAATTGCTTTTAACTCAACATCTTCAGCATCTTTAAGCTCTTTTATTTCTGCCATTAAATCTTTATATTCATCACAAGTTTTATCATCCATTTCGTCCATTTGCTCTTGGATCATATCTTCTTGGATGTCATATTTTTTTGTTATACCGGCCTGTTCATCACTTGCATATTTTTGTTTTAACCTCAAATCCATGGAATTATCGGTTAATTCTGCCTGCAAGTCCTGCTCTTTGGCGATGTAATTTTGAATTGTAATCCAGGTTCCTAACATTTTTTCATTTCCTTTTGGTTTTTAAAAGTCCTATACATACCCTAAAACTTGATGGCGCATACGTTTATATTAATCACAATCGTATATACCACCCTATATGTATAGTTCCACGTTTTAAAAATATATACCATCTAAGTTTTATTATGTTACAAATTGCAATAAATCAAACTAATTTCACTTGGATTATTGTAAATTGGTCGTATCATACTGAACTTGTTTCAGCATCTTATTAGCATGTAAGATTTACTTTTAATCCTAAAATAATGGGCTTAATTATACTACACAAGATTATTAAGACCCTGAAATGCTCAAAGAGAACAGAAAATAACGCTTACGCTTTCTGCTCCTGTGGAGTTTTACTATAGCAAAACTCTTACGTCGCCTATCAATAGTTACGACCAAAACTCATCGTTTTGGTCTTCACTCTGGCTTACGCTATTTTCTAGTCAGTTCAGGGTGACGAAAGTGGTATTTGTCATGCTGAACTTGTTTCAGCATCTTTTGAGAGTGTAAGAATTATTTTTGTCATTTCGAACTGGTCATAAAATCTCCTTGGGATATTGCAACAAAGACCCTGAAATGCTCAAAGAGAACAGAAAATTACGCATATTGAACAAATTCCTACGACCAAAAACAAGCATATATTAAAATTTATTTTAAATAACTTTTGCTATGTGTAATTGTTCACTTTTCTTCTTTTTTCTCTCAAACGGCGAAATGAAAAAGAAGAAAAGTGAACCGAAAAGAAGAAAACTTCCGCCTTCCTCATCGCTTGTCTTTGTTTTCACACACGGCTTTCGCGTTTTTTTCCGCCTGTGGGTATTTCGCAAGACTCACTATCGCTAGCGCTGTCGTTCGTTTGCTCAATTATCCTACGGCGGCATCGTACGGTTTCAACAAAGCCAAGCTCATCGCTTGTCTTTGTTTTCACACACGGCTTTCGCGTTTTTTTCCGCCTGTGGGTATTTCGGCTCTGCTTGGCTAAAGTCGCCAAACAGCCTCAATTATCCTACGGCGGCTATCAATAGTTTTAGCCTAAAAATGACAATGCTCCACGCATTGACATTTTTTAACGGCTTACACTCTGGCTTGCGCGTTTAATACATTTCGCCCATTCCGAATGTAAAGAAGCCTGATTTTCTATCAACTCCGCATGTATTTGTCAAAGGAATACCGTAATCTAAGTTAATTGGTCCAAGTCCCGGAATAAATACTCTCAAACCTACACCTGCTGTGATTGCATAACCCGGCTTATCAAATACATCCGAACCTATTGATTTACTAAACAACGTACCTGCATCAACAAATGCAGCTAATCTTAAATTGTTTAAGAATGAATTAGATGTAAGCCTGTCTATAAAAGGAATTGGCGCTCTATATTCAACGCTTCCCATCATGTATCCATCACCCACACCAACTTCGGATATATTGAAACCTCTTATTGTATAAGGTCCGCCAAGTGCAAAGCCTGCAAATTCGGGCATATCCCCATGGAGCTTTCCGCCTGCTTTAGCCGTAACAACCAATGAAGATTTCTTTCCTATCGGCAAGAATTTTCTAATCATGCCGTGCAATTTTCCAAATGTATCGCCTGATATTCCAAGATTTTCTTCAAGAGTAATTCTTGCTAATACACCTCTTCTTGCATTT
The DNA here is from genome assembly GCA_944326675.1 of Candidatus Gastranaerophilales bacterium. GTDB lineage: Bacteria > Cyanobacteriota > Vampirovibrionia > Gastranaerophilales > Gastranaerophilaceae > RUG14156. Next base: position 8,265 of record CALVET010000012.1, on the reverse strand, counting down.
ACAGCACTATCTCTCGTATCATAAGTCAACGCCGGAGTAATTTTTACATAAAATCCGCCATCAAGCTCTTTATCACGATAAGCCCAGCTAATTCCCTTTTGAGCATATCTGTTTCTCATGCCTGATTCGTCACCTTCATCAAGCGTTACGCTTTCAACACCCAAGCCGATTGAGCCTGACAAGTTTTTAAACGCAACAAACTTGCGAGCAACCGTAACCTCGCCGCCGAAACGCTTTTCAATCGCCATCGGCACTTGATAACTTCCGTAATATCTTGCAAAAACACGAGCACCTAAAGATTGATTTTCTCTTTTAAACATTGGCTCCAAAAAGCTGATTTCACCTTGTAAATTCGCTTTTTGAACAACGGAGCTGTCATTCATCAAAATACCTGTACCGGCTAATACATTCAAATTAAGTTTTTGCCCTAAACCTCTAAAGTTATTTTCACCAAATCCTACAGAACCAAAGAAACCTGAAGCCGAATCAATACCGACACCGAGAGAAATTTTTCCCGTTCTTTGTTCTTCCAATGCGACATACACATCATATAAGCCTGTTCTTTCATCTTTTTTTAATTCTCTTTGAACATCCTTGAATGCTTGTGTACCCATCAATCTTAAAATATCAGAACGCATTGTGTTTTCATTATAAACACATCCGGGTTGTAAAAATATATTTCTCTTAACAATAAAATCTTTTGTTTTATTATTTCCTTCAACAATAATATCCCCGATTATGCCTTCGTCGATTAAAAAATTAACATAACCATCGGGATCATCTGAAACTTTTGAAACGCGAGCCAAAATATAGCCTCTTGTTGAATATAGTTCTTGAATTTCATTTATTGCATTATTAATATTAAGAATATTTTGCGGCTGACCCTTATATTTATTTAAAATATTCATAATTTCGCTTGTTGCAATGCTGTTATTCCCTACAACATTAAAGCCAGCTACAGGAGGATTTTCTTCAAGTATAATTCTTAATTTAACGTTATTATTATCTATTTTAATAGGAAGCGCTCTAAGATTTTGAGTAAAATAGCCTGTATTATATAAGGTTCTTAAATCATTTGAAACTTCGGAGCGAATATATTGATAACCTTCTTTAGAGTTAATTTGTTCTCTAATATAATTAGTATCCAATAAATTATTTCCAAAAATTTCGACTTCTTTAATATAAACCGCGTCTGTATCATTTATATAAGTATGTTGAAAATCTTCGTCTTTTGTTATCTCCTGCTCAATAGGTGTTTCTTCAATAATTTCATCTTTAGGTTCAACTTTTTGAGTTTTATTTCTTTGGAAAAAATTAAATATATTTTTTCTTTTTACTTTTTTATTTTTTTCTTGTTTTACTTCAACCTGATTTTTATCCTCTTCGACAGGTGCATATACGGACGTATCAGCATCTTCAAACATAGAAAAATCAGACTTATCCAAAGGAACTTCTTTAATTTTTAATTTCTTCTCTTTTTTTTGTTCTTCTTTAGGTTTGCGCTTAAAAAATGACTTGAAATCCGTAACTTTTTTTAATTCTTTAATATCGACTCTGGATGCAGTTGCAGGGTCAACTCCTGAAATTGGGTCTTCTTCAGACGCAAAAACGCCTTGTCCTATTGATAAAGACAAAGACAAAAATATCACGAGTATGAATACAAATAATCTTCTCATTTACTCCAAGTCAATATAAGATAATTATCTAAACAATATTATATATCTAAAAAACTACAAAGCCAAAATTTTTAACAAAATACTATAATTGCTCTAGTTTTTAGAATAAAAATGTTACAAAAATTATTACAAACTGTCATATTGCAAAAATTTATACTAATATTTTATTAAAGAGAAAATATTATGAAAAAATTACAAATAAGCAAAGAGCACAAAGCCTTAATTGAATCCGTCATCAAAGAAAGCCCTAAATTCAAAGGAAACGAAGAATTAATAGAGCTTTTTTGTGAAGCAATATACAAAAAATCATATCTTTTAATTGATGCCATTAAAGATATGTCAAGATTAAGACGCCACCTGCAAATGATATGCGACGGCTGTATGGAGCATATAATAAAAGAAAAACAAAAATTTGACGAAACAAGAATTTATAAACAAATCGAACAAAACGCAAAACTAAAAAATGAGATTGTAAGTGTTAAAAAAAGTTCACCTCTTGATGAAAAACAACTTATTAATCAAGAGCTGGAAAAACATAGAATTAATGAACAAATAGTAAACCTTAAAGAGGAAATTCAAAAAAGCGAAAAATATGACGCTGTTAGTGAATTGATAGATCCGATTGAATTTTGTCCGCAAAAAAGAATTTCTGAACACACCATGGAAAAATTAATTAAACTCATCAAAATAATCGATGAGCAACATCCGACAAAAAACTACTACGATATATTTTCACTAAGATACGTAAAAAAACTAAATCAAACAGATATAGCGCGCGAACTTAAAATTTCACAAGTTGAACTATCTAAACGCTTTGTTGAATTAATAAAACTTGTAAAAGACAATACTTAAGCTACACTTTAAGCTTATTATTCGTAAATGCCATATAGTTTTTCATTGTTAAAGGTTGTTTCTTAAATTGACCATATCTTCTGCTTTCAATATGAGCAGGGTCAAAATATGGTTTATAAGGAGTTTCTTTAAATTTTGGATTTCTTTTTTCTAAACCCTTTTGCACAAAATAAGCGCTAATATCACGTACAATAGGAGTAATAATTGCACATCCTATTATAGCACCTGCAAAAGCACCCATAACGGAAGCTCCGTCTTTAAGCTTTCCCCTAAATTCTTTTTCAGCAAATTCAGTAGCAACATCACCGTCTAACAAGGTTTTTTTCATGCTTTCAACCATTTCAGGTGTCTTTTTGAATAAACCTGTATTAAATAAACCTTTTTCGGCTTTATTAATTTTCGCTTTTGCGACATCCGTTGCTTTTTTTGTTAATTCCTCAGGTGTTAAATTATTCAACATATCTTCAGTAACACTTTTAAGGCTATTTATAATCTTTTGAGTAAGCTTGTAGTACAGTGCAATATTTGCAACGCCTGTAACAACTCCTGAAGGAACTAGGAATTTTTTATCTTCAGTTGAAGTATTTTTATCAGCAGCAGCCGCAAAAGTATTACTTGCAGCAGCAAACAACATGCCTGCTGCGTTTAAGATTAACAAAACATTACCGGTTTTTCCCTCCGGATTAAAGTTATTTACAAATTTAGCCAAATCAAAACCCATTATTTAGCCTCCTTTGCATTTTGTGTATCATTTTGCTGTTGGGTATTTTCAGCGGTCGGCTTTTTTAAAACCTTTTCAGAAACTTTTTTATTTATAAAGTTAATAAACGGTGCATCAATTACAAAGTTTGTAACAAGCATAACCAAAGTAGCTAAAGCACCGCCGATTGCTTTACCCCAAGCACTCATCTTATCTGTATATTTATATAAATCGTTTTCTTTAGTTAATTTATTTATGGGAGGATTTAAAACCTCGCCTATTTTAGAGCCTGCTTTAGAACCAATCTTCATACAAGCAGCAACAGCACCTGTAATACAAATTGCTCTTATTGCAACACCAACAATTGTACCGCCTACAGATTGAGAAAAGGTTCTAACGGCTTGAACTTTAGAGCTTTGATTTGTCCTTCCGTCTTTTTCATTGGTAACTTTTGTTATAGCTTCACCTATTCCCACATCCATTATTGGTCCTATTACCGCTTCAGAACCCGACATTACAATTTTTTGAGCTATAACGGAGCTTCCGGCAAGCCCTGCAACTGCCACAGGATGATCCATAATAAGCTTGCCGACTTTATCTGTAACGCTTCCTTTAAAATTTTGTTGTTGTACGCTGTTAATTCTCATAAATACTCTTTAAAATACATATTTTCTAACAATGATGAATAAAAAAATTTGCTTTTTTAAAATACACACATTAACAAATTTTTACAAATCCCCATTTGCTCGCAAATGTTTTTTAGACTAAAATTTATTATAACAAAAAACATTTAAAAATAAACCCTGAGGATATTAAGATTATGCAAAGAAATCAAAATCAAACACCAAAAGAGCTTAATAAGCCTTTTTTCTATGACATTACCTTAAGAGACGGAAATCAATCACTTAAAAAACCTTGGAGTTTAAAAGAAAAACTGTTTATATTTGATAAGATTGTAGAACTGGGTATACCCGCCATTGAGATAGGTTTTCCGGCTTCGTCACAAATGGATTTTGAATCATGCACAACTTTAGCTCAGAAAGCAAACGAAAACACAAAAGTTTCAGTTTTAGCCCGTGCAAATAAAAACGATATAAATAGAGCGCTCGAAGCGCTTGAGCATGCCAAAAACCCAAGATTGCATACTTTTATTACCCTATCACCATTTCATATGGAACATGTTTTAAACAAAAAACAAGATGAAGTTGCCACTCTTGCAATAAATGCAGTTGAATACGCCGCTCAGCACTTGTTTAAAACAAACAAAAACGCAGATATAGAGTTTTCAGTTGAACATTTTGGAGATTGCTATGCAAATCTTGATTTTGTAATTGAAGTTTTAAAAGAAATTGTTCTAAAAGGTGCAACTACAATTAACCTTCCAAACACCGTTGAAAGATATCGTCCTAAAAGATTTTTGGATATGATGATTAAAGTAAAAGAAAATCTTCCTGATAATGCCATAATATCTGTTCACAATCACAATGATTTAGGTATGGCAACGGCAACAACCGTTGAAAGCTATTTTTCAGGCGCAGGTCAATTGGAATGCTGTCTTAATGGTCTTGGAGAAAGAGCGGGCAACACCGATTTTAACCAAGTTGTTGTTGCTCTTCATAATTCGGGAGTAAATACAGGAATTAATTTATCTAAAATATATGAAACAGCACTTACCATCTCTCAAATGTCACATGTAAAAATATATGAAAAAGCACCCCTTATAGGCCCTGAAGCACTTGCACACAGATCGGGGATACATCAAGACGGCGCAATCAAAACAAAAGATATGGATTTTGGTGCATATAGACCAATTAACCCAAGCTTAATCGGAAGATATGACGATGAAAAAATCGGCTTTACTTCTCAATCAGGCAAAACCGCTATTTATGATATCATCAAAGCTCTTAAATATCCGATTACAATTCAAGAATCAGTATATCTTACTCCCATAGCTAAAAGTCTTGCTGAAGAAAAAGGCGAATTAACGCAAGAAGAAATCCTTGATTTATATTTCAATAAAATATGCAACATTGAAGGTGCATTTGAACTAATTTCATTTAAACAAATCGAAAAGGGTATTTTTGACTTATTCTTCAATTTCAAAGGTGAAAGAAAAGAAGTAATAGGACAAGGAAACGGACCTTTAGACGCTTGTTTGAACGGACTTAAAAAGCTTGGATTTAATACAAAGCTTTCTTATTATAAACAGTATTCTCTTGATGGAGACGAAAAAGGCTCAAGCGCAAGAGCAATGAGCGCTATATCTATGCTTGATGATGATAATAATGTAATTATAGGTAGAGCAATAGATACATCAACCGCTCAAGCCAACGTTAAGGCAATCTTCAATGCTCTAAACCAAATAATTAAATAAGGAAATCTTCTTTTTGATTTAAAAGCTCTTGTGTTTCAAAATCAAAAAAATGTAATTTCTTTACATCAACGGAAAAATCCAAAGCGTTGCTTTTTGGAACTTGAGGATTTGTAACAGCACAAAATTCTTTATTTTTAAAATTAAAATATATATTTTTATATGAACCCAAGTTTTCTTCAAAGGAAACTTTTGATGAAAATTTTATTAAATTAAAATGATAAGAAGGGTCATAAGAAGAAACAATATCCTCAGGTCTTATTCCCACATAATATTTTTTATTATCATCCAAATTACAAGATAAAGACTCTATATTTATAATCACGTTTCCGAAATTTAAAAATCCGTCAATAACTTTTCCTTCAATTATATTCATGGGGCTTGAGCCCATAAAAGACGCCACAAAAACATTTTTAGGATAATTATAAATATTATAAGGCGTATCCACTTGTTGGATTTTACCTTGATTTAACACTACAATTCTATCTCCCATGGTGAGCGCTTCTGTTTGATCATGGGTTACATATATAAATGTTGTTTTTAATTTTTTATGTAATTTTTTTATTTCAGAACGCATGTGCATTCTAAGCTTAGCATCAAGATTAGATAAAGGTTCATCCATTAAAAAAACTTTCGGCTCTCTAACTATTGCTCTTGCCAATGCGACTCTTTGCCTTTGACCTCCGGATAATTCTTTTGGCTTGGCCTTCAGATAATCGCCCAAAACAAGAATTTCTGCAGCTCTTTGAACACGTCTTTCAATTTCACACTTTGGCACATTTCTGACCTTTAAACCGAGAGAAATATTCTCTTTCACGTTTAAATGAGGGTATAAAGCATAATTTTGAAACACCATGGCGATATTTCTGTCTTTTGGAGCAACATTATTTACTAATTGGCTATCAATAAAAATGTCGCCCTCGCTTTGAACTTCAAGCCCTGAAATCATTCTTAAAAGTGTAGACTTTCCGCAACCTGAAGCACCGACAAGAACAACAAATTCTCCGTCTTTAATATTCAAATTGATGTTTTTTAAAATTTCTTTATCTCCAAAACTTTTAGAAATATTTTTTAAAACCACATCTGCCATTTAAAAGCCCTTTTTATCCATCCATTCTTAAAGGTAATACGAATGTAATCATTGTACCAAAATTTTCCTTAGAATACACCCACATATCTCCGCCAAAATCGGTTGTGTATATTTTTAATATGTTAAGTGTTGCTCTAAGTCCTATCGGTCTTCTTGTTAAACTTTTATAATATGTATTAAAAATGTTGTCTAATTCTTCTTGGCTAAATACAATATCGGTAATTTTTGCTTCAAAAAGAACATAATTCGTTCCATCCAATGAATCGTTTGCGGCAAATTCCCTTGTTTTAAGAAAATCAACCGGAGGATGTCCGATATTAAGAGTGCATTTACCTAAATTGGAAAATCTTAAAAATATATCCATAATGCATCTTAACATATATTCAACTGCTTCAGAATCCAAATAACAATCTCTTTGCGTTAAGGCTCTGTAATCAAGAGAAAAAATAACTTTTCTATCTTGAAAATCTTTCTGATAAACCCTTTCAATTGATTTTATCAAACTTATTAAATCAAAAGTTTTATTGTTATATTCAATTTTTTTAGATTCTAATTTAAATAATGCAAACAGTTTTTCTAAATCATAGTTAAGATTATTAGAGTTGGTGTTTATTATATTTAAATATTTTTCTTGTTTTTCTGATAAAGCCCCGCCTATTCCATCCAGCAATGCTCTTGAGAAACCGCTGATTGAAACTAAATTTGATAAAATTGCCCCTGAAGATTCAAGCAAAAAATCATTTTTTCCATCTATTATTTTTTGGGCTTGCGCATATTTTTCATTAATATTTCTTTGTTCTTTTTGTTTATTTGTAACGTTTCTTACACAAACCAATACTTTTGAATTTTCCGTCAATCTTCTTGCTGTTATTTCAAGAAAAATTCTTTTTTCCTCATCGTTTTTTTCATTTTTAACAATTGCCTTAACACAGGCGCTTTTATTGTCTTGCACGATTTTATTCAAAATTGAAGTTCCATCTTCAACAAAATCTGAAAAATAACGCCCCACTATTGAAAATCTTGTTGATTTATATATATCAAGAATTTTATCATTTACATCAATAATTTTACCGTCTTCTTCCAAGGTAAAAACGCCATCGGGCAATAAATCAAAGTCATTTTCTTCTTTTGGTTTTTTAAAATAATCTAATAATTTCATCTACTTATAACACTCTTTTTTGAACTAATCTTACCATGGTTTTCCACTAAACAAAAGTTATAGAAAAGCCAATCTTTGTAATAATTAACATTTTATTTTCAATATATTAATATGATGATACACAATTATAGGGTGACAAGATGAATTTTATTGAAACAATTCAAAAAAAAGAAATTGTTCTTATTATCAATAAAAAAAATATAGATGATGAATTTTGCAATGAAATTTTAAATAAAATTCAAAACAACAAAAAAATCGGACTGGATATGAAAAAGGTTCAAAACATTTGTTCAAAAAAATTCATCTTATGTTTACTTCAAAATAAATTTAAACTTTTCAATCTTCAAAGCGAAGTTTTGGCTTATCTAGCAATCACCTTAAAAGACGGCTTCTTAAGATCATATATAAGTTATGAAG
>CALVET010000011.1 GCA_944326675.1 Candidatus Gastranaerophilales bacterium | reverse complement strand
CAAAAGAAAAGTGAACCGAAAAGAAGAAAACTTCCGCCTGCCTCATAATTATTGGGCTTGCGCTTAAGTTATATATGTTTTGCTTTTGCAAAACTCCAAAGAAGCAGAAGGATGTGAGTAATTGCACAGTAAACGTTGAGCTTGGTGAGCTATTGCGATACCGGACTAAAGCGATGCCCACAATCCCTTAGCGAACTTGTGAGCTTTAGGGATTGGAAACACCCTTGGGGTGCGTTTCAAATTCTTGTCGAAGGCGAATTATTAAATTGTTTTGAATGTCGATATTAAAATATATTAATAAATAGTAAATTTTATTTTTTATATTATTTTCTATAATTATGAAAATAGAAAAAACACTAAATAATCAAATATTTTTTCAAAAATTGCCAAATAAGCCTAAAAACAATACTCAAACCAAAAAAGATAATAATAAAAAACTATCTTTAAGTTTAGATGCTCTTGCAAGTAAAAATGCTTTAATAAAACCCCAATTATTATCCCAAAAAGAACTTGAAAGAAGAAAAAAGGAGCTTATAAATATAAAAGATAATTACGGATATTATCTTTTTGAGAATTCAGTAATTGAAAAAATAGCTCAATTTAGCCCCGAAGAATATCAAAGAGCGCTTAACCTTGCCCAAGTTAAAGATGAAAACGGGGATACTTTTTTTAATCAATTTTCTATTGAAAAAATAGCTCAATTTACCCCTGAAGAATATCAAAGAGCACTTGAGCTTGTTCAAATTAAAAAAGCGGACGGAAGTAATCTTTTTGATGGTTATTTAATTGAAAAAATAGCTCAATTTAGCCCTGAAGAATATCAAAGAGCATTTGACCTTGTTCAAATTAAAGATACGGATGAAAAGCTATTTTTTTCTTGTTCGATGATTGAAGATATAGCCAAGCTCGATTTTGATGAATATCAAGCGGTTTTAAAACTTGCGCAAACAAAAGGCGTCGACGGAAAAAATTTATTTGATTGTACTACAATTGAATCTTTACTTCCTTTTGAAAAAAATACTCCCAAGAGAATAGCTGAACTTTTAGATATTAAAGATTCAAACGGAAATTGTAAATTGCAAAGCAAAGTTTTTGAAAATTTGCTTAAATGGAAATCTGATGCTGAATTTGATACTATAATTAAAACAATTAAAAATATTGACAGCAATTATCCTATAATGGGTGTAGAATATAATACTTTACAAAATAATGCCGGTGAATCCGTAAAAATTGTTGCTGCTACAAATGACCCCGATACAAATGAAAGAATTTTATTTGTTTATACTTTAAACCCAGATAATTCAATTACAAAAGAAAGAATAGAGTTTTATTGTGATAATATTGCTAAAAGCAGATGTTTAAATGCTGCTAGTTCGTTTATGGATAATTTTGAAGATATTCAAATTGACAAAGAATCTGTTCAAGTTTTAAATTCTCAAACAGAATTAATTTATGACGAAAAAACAAAAGAACCAATTGCGATTTTAGTAACTAAAAAGTCTGATATTTTAAAAGGAGTTTATGAAAAAACTCTTTATACTTTAGCTGATTATGACCCTGATTATGATGTTTTAAAAGCAATAGAGGATGGCACAATTAAAGGAGGTAAGAAATTATCTGAAGTTGTTCAAAATCCCGACGGGTCAATATCATATCATGAAAATATTGTTTCAAACGGCTCGGTTATTAAAAGAGATTATACTGAAAAATCAAACGGAGTTGATTATACTTATTCGTTTAAAATAACAGACGAAAACGGGGTTAAAATTTTAGATAATTCAATTTCTTTTGTGAGAAATTCCTCTAATCAAACAACAACAATTTTAAACGGCAAAACCTATATTGCTTATTTTGACGATAAAACAAGAACAATAAAAATAACAGGTCCTAAAAAAGTTGAAACCATTGATTTTGATAAAATTTCTCCCGATAATTTGTCCGCTTGGTTAATTGCTAAAAATTTACCTGTAAATTTGCTTCAAACGCTTAAATATACATATTGGGATACGATTGATAACAGTGATAATGCATTTGCCGTATTTTCATTGTATTCTAAAATGATTTCAAAAAATAAAATAAGCTATGATATAGGAGTTAAAGATAAGAATATAAATATTATTCAAACATATAACGATAAAGATAATACAATTACTTTTGATGAAGACGACAGTCAAAAAAGACAATTAAAAATAAAATATAATCCTGAAGATTCAATGCTTGTTGTCGGTTCGCGCGTTATTCAATTGAACGGTATTACAAAAGAACAAATTAAACACATGCCCTTATATTATGCAATGAGTTTTTTAGAAGAAAATATTGAACCCAAAAAAATTGGTGAATATTTTTTAAGAAATGTTGATGATAATATTGCATATTTAACAACAAATGACGACCTTGCAGTTATAGCCCATGAACTTGGGCATGTTAGAGACGGCTTATTAAATGTATTAAGTTGTGATAGAGAATTAATTAACATATATAATAAAGAAATTTCAGAATTTAATTCAAGATATACCGATTTTGCAGGGAAAAATTATATAGATTATTTTTCTCAAATCGGGGGCGGCGATGTTTCAACCGGTTTAGGTGAATTAATAGCGGAAACAAACGCGATATTAACTACATACGGAAATAAAAATAAAGGTACAACAGAAAGAGCTCAATTCTTGGCGCAAAATTTCCCTAAGACAATTGCCTATATTGCAAATAAGTTTAATCTAAATGCCGTTAATTAAGTAAAATATTATGTATTGCGAACTACTTTAAAGCTAAAATAGACTTTGTAACCGCTGAAATGCAACGGCTCTCTCTTTCGTTTAAAGAGTTTAATAAATTTTGAATTTTATCATCAGAACCCAAAATATCACCGAATACAAATAGTTTATATACGGGCACCCAAGAGCATTAGCAATTAGTGGAATTTTATTAAATGTTACCGCATTATGTCCATTTTCTCGGTAGCTCACTGTTTTTGTTGCAACATCTAACTTTTTAGTCAATTGTTCCTGAGATAGTCCAGCCATAATTCTAATCTCTTTTAATTTATTTGCAAATTGTTTTTGAAAATCTGTCATAACTAAATTATGGAATTTTTAAAGCAGAAATTTAATTCTATAATGAAGCATAACTATGCATGAAAATAGTACATAAATATAATATAAAAAATAGTAAATGAATTGCATGCTATAGATTGGTGGTTATTATTTAAAATATTAATGTTATAATAATTAAAAAAGTCGGCTGATAATTGCGTACCTGAGCGAAGCGAACCGTAGTTCGCAGGGCGAACTAGAAGCGCAAGCCAGAGTGAAAGCCGTTAAAAAATGACAATGCGTTGAGCGTTGGCATTTTTAGGCTGAAACTTTTGATAGGCGACGTTTCAAATTCTTGCCGAAGGCGAATTTGACAGGAGCCAAATGGCGAAGCGAACCACACTTCGCATTAGGTATGAGGAAAGTCCGGGCAGCCTAAATAGCAGATTTGCTTGGGAAATCCAAGTGCCCGTGAGGGTGAGGAAAGTGCCACAGAAAATATGTTACTGATTTTTCAGTACAAGTGCAACGGCGGAGTAAAAGCCCACCGCTGATATCGTGAGATATCAGGCAAGGTAAACCCCGATTGGCTGCAAGTTTGACTTTGCAAGAAGGTGCTATTTCCGTTTCCGATTGGAAA
>CALVET010000010.1 GCA_944326675.1 Candidatus Gastranaerophilales bacterium | reverse complement strand
TATGCAAAACAAGCAACTTCTTCTGTTACTGTACGTTGCGGCGATACAATGCTGTTTGTCCATGCAACAGTTAGTAAAGAACCTCGTGTAGGTATAGATTTCTTCCCTCTTTTAATAGATTACGAAGAAAGAATGTCTGCCGTAGGTAAAATCCCCGGAGGTTACACAAGAACCGAAGGAAGAAGTTCAGAAAAAGCGATATTAATTTCAAGATTAATAGATAGACCAATCAGACCTTTATGGCCCAAAGGATATAGAAACGATGCTCAAATTGTTTCGCAATTATTTGCATATGACGAGCAAGAACAACCCGATATTTTGTCAATAATCGGTGCTTCAACAGCTTTAATGTTATCAGGTGCGCCTTTTGAAGGTCCTGTGGGAGCTGTTAGAGTAGGAAGAATAAATGGAGAATTTATCGCAAATCCGACTCATTCTCAAGATGAAAAATCTGACATGAATATTGTTATTGCAGGTACAAAAGAGTCTGTAATAATGGTTGAAGCAGGTTGTAAATTTGTAACCGAAGATGATATCATGGCAGCCGTTGAATTTGCACAGGTGGAAATTGCTAAACAATGTGATGCTCAAATTGAATTTGCAAAAGAATGCGGCGTTGAAAGACAAGAATTTGTTAATCCTTATGATACATCTGAATTAGCTCAAATTATTAAAGATACCGCTTATGACGCTGTAGTTGATGCTTATCACACTACAGACAGAGACCAAAGAAGCGAAAAATTAGATAAAATCAAAGAAACAGTTAAAGAAAAGATTGAAGCTTTGGGAGATGAACATCCTATTGCTAAAATGATTGAAGAAACAGGAATTGATTTTGTTGCTGAAGAATTTAAAGCCCTTGAAAAGAAAATCATGCGTGCCATGATTAAAAATGAAGGCATAAGAGCAGACGGCAGAACAGTAACCGAAGTCCGCCCGATATGGTGTGAAGTTGGTGTTCTTCCTGTTGTCCATGGTTCAGCTGTATTCACCCGTGGTCAAACTCAAATTTTATCAGTTGCAACTCTAGCTGGCCCTGGCATGGCTCAAGAGCTTGACGGCGTTGACCCGATTAAAACAAAACATTATATGCACAAATATATCTTCCCCGGTTTCTCAGTTGGCGAAGTTAAACCCCTAAGAGGTCCGGGACGTCGTGAAGTAGGTCATGGTAATTTGGCTGAAAGAGCTAATGTTCCTGCGCTTCCGTCACAAGAAGAGTTCCCTTATTCAATCAGAGTTACATCTGATGTATTGGAATCAAACGGTTCAACTTCAATGGGTTCAACTTGTGCAAGTTCAATGGCATTAATGGATGCGGGTGTTCCTGTTAAATGTATGATAAGCGGTGTTGCAATGGGTTTAATCCACGAAGAAGATACCGATATCGTTTTAACAGATATTCAAGGAATTGAAGATTTCTTGGGTGATATGGATTTTAAAGTTACAGGTAATACCGAAGGTATCACCGCTCTTCAAATGGATATGAAAATCAAAGGCATTTCAAATCCGACTTTAAGACGCGCTTTGGCTCAAGCTAAAGAAGGCAGATTGCACATTATGGAATGTATGAAAGAGGCAATCAGTGCTCCAAGACCTGAAATATCACCTAATGCACCAAGATTATTAACAATGTCAATTCCTCAAGAAGATATTGGAACAGTAATCGGACCCGGCGGCAAGATGATTAGAAGCATTATTGACGCAACAGGTGCTGAAATTGATATTCAAGACGACGGCAAAGTTACAATCACTTCAAACGATAAAGAAGGTGCTGAATTAGCTAAGAAAATGATTCATGATTTAACTTTTAAGCCTGAAGTAGGTATGATTTGTAAAGGCAAGGTTGTAAGAATTATTCCTATCGGTGCTTTTGTTGAATTAGCCCCCGGAAAAGACGGTATGGTTCATATTTCACAAATTTGCAACGAAAGAATAGAAACAATCGAACCGCACTTAACAATAGGTCAAGAAGTTATTGTTAAAGTTCAAAAAATCGATGATAAAGGTAGAGTTAACCTTACAATTAAAGGCTTAACGGATGAAGAAAGAGCTTCTTTAAGCTAAAATAACAAAAAGAGCCTGTTTAAACAGGCTCTTTTTTTATGCTAAAATATTCTAGTCTTTATATTGAAGGTTGATATTTTGAAATACGACGTTATAACGCTTTTTCCTGATATTATTAATAATTATTGCACCCAATCTATCACCAAAAGAGGGATTGAATCGGGCTTAATATCCGTTGAAACTCATAACCCGAGAGATTATTCTGTTGATAAACATAAAAGAGTTGATGACACTCCCTATGGTGGGGGTGACGGCATGGTTTTAATGTGCCAGCCTGTTTTTGATTGTTTTGAAGCAATAAAAAAAGAAGATGATTTTGAATTTATTATGTTGACTCCTCAAGGGGAAAAATTTAATCAAAATATTGCGCTTGAATTATCAAAGAAAAAACAAATAATTCTTCTTTGCGGTCATTATGAAGGATTTGACGAAAGAATAAGGCTGGGTTTAACTCCAAGAGAAATTTCAATCGGTGATTTTGTTTTAACAGGGGGAGAATTACCTGCTTTAATTTTAATAGACAGTATTTCAAGAAATATTCCAAATTACTTGGGAAAAGATAAATGTGCTCATGATGACAGCTTTTCAGAAGGTCTTAACGGACTTTTAGAATATCCGCACTACACGAAACCTCGTGAATATAAAGGCTTAAGGGTTCCTGATGTTTTATTAAGCGGTAATCATAAGGAAATTGATGAATATAGAAAAAAAGAAAGTCTTAAAAGAACAAAAACAAGGCGCCCTGATTTGTTGAATTAATTTTTTTCTACACCACCACTCCTTTTGTTTAATAAAATAACTGCTACATTTTTTAGTATAACAGATGTTTTGTTAAAAATCCTTGTTTTTGGCTAAAATTTGGAAGGTCTTCCAATTTTTATTTAAAAGGATTAACTTCGCCTTTTTTTAATTTATAAATCAGACCACACTTAGAACAGGCTAAAATCCTTCCTGTTGAATCAATTGGGACAAACAAATGGTCACATTTTTCAATTTGTTCAACCTTTTTAGGTTGTTTTTTAAATTTGCCGTTTTTTATATCGTCTTTAATCTTTAAAAATAATTCAATAATATACATTTTAATTTTCTTATTTTTTAAACTATAATTTAATTATGAATAATAAATTAAAAAGATTCATATCCTCAACGGTATCATACCATGATTTTTCAAAAGCGGTTAATATCGCGCAGGAATTAAATTGCGGGATAGAAATTTCTCGTTTCGGAAGATTGGCTGATATTGAAGTTGATTCTGAAAAAAATAAAAAAGAATATAAGGCAATTTTAGCT
>CALVET010000009.1 GCA_944326675.1 Candidatus Gastranaerophilales bacterium | reverse complement strand
AGTATTATTTTAGCTAACGGAGTAAAGGAAAAATCCGTTATAGCAAAAAATTCCATGGTGGATATTGTATTTTTATCAAACAAAGGTTTAAAAATTAAATTACAGGGAAAAGCCCTGAAAGAAGGGGCAATAGGAGAAGCAATCCCTGTTCGTTCAAACACATATAATAAAACATACAATGCAATAGTACATTCATCATCAGAAGTTATAGTAAGGATATAAAAAATGAAAAAGTTAATGGTGTCTTTAATAATTTTATCAACAATATCGGTTCACGCCGAGAGCTTATTTTCCCTAAACGCCTCTCAAAATGCAGTGATTGAACCAAGAGCACTGTATTCATCAGTAAGGGCAAGAGGAGTTGGGGATTTGGTTTCAATTGTAATAGATGAAGCTCCTAATATGGTGGATACAGGAGCCTATAATACTCAAAAATCCAGTTCTTTAGCTGAAAATTTCACAAATGCAATTAACATAATTTTTAAAACAAAATTAAAAGGTGCGCTAAACGGAACAGATGGCACTTTAGACGTTCAAGGACAAACTCAACTATCCAGAAGCCTTACATTATCAGACGTTGTTGTAGCGCAGGTTGTACAGGTTTTACCTAACGGCAATTTATTGGTGCAAGGTAAAAAAAGTTTAGTCAATCAAAATGAAAGACTTGATTTAATTATTTCGGGAATAGTTGACCCAAAATGGATTAATCAATCAGGAGAAATTTATTCAAGCCAAGTAGCTAATCTTCAATTTGCCATGAACGGTGCAGGAACTGTTTCTCGCGGTCAAAACGAAGGTATCTTAAACAGAACAATAAGAACAATATTCTAATATATAGGATGATAAAAATGAAAACTAGAAAAATAACAGCGGTAATATTTTTAATTCTTATGATATTTCTTAGCTTTGTTGGTGAAGTTAAAGCAATATCAGAACAAACCTTAAGAATTAAAGATATAACTCACGTAAAAGGTATAAGGGAAAACCAAGTTGTAGGCTATGGGCTTGTAGTCGGCTTACAAAATACGGGCGATAATTCTCGTCATACACAAATGACAAGTCAACAAATGTTATTGGCTTTAGGAACGGTAATTGATCAATCAAACTACATTCAAAAAGGTACATCTGCTGCTGTTATTGTTACTGCTAATATTCCTCCTTTTGCAAAAGAGGGAGATAAAATTGATGTTACTGTTTCTGCTATGGCGGATGCTAAGAGCCTAGCAGGGGGTGTGTTGGTTCAAACACAATTAAGAGCACCGAACGGGGAAATAGTAGCAGTAGCGCAAGGTCCTGTTACTGTTGGAGGAATTAGGGCTTCTCAAGGAGGGGCAAGTGCATCTAAAGGAGTTACCACAACAGGCAGAGTTCCAAACGGCGGTATAGTAGAAAGAGATATCTTATCTACAATCGGTGATGAAACAAGTTTAACTTTGCTTTTAGATAAAGCAGACTACACCATGGCAAGCAGAATATCAAAAACAATCTCAACAAGAGTCGCACCTGCTCAAGCTCTTGATGGCGGTGCTGTTAGAGTTACAATTCCTCAAAGATACAGAAATGATAGAGTAACATTTTTATCATTAATTGAAAATCAAGTTGTTGGAGCAATTTCAGAAAAAGCAAAAGTAGTTGTAAATGAAAGAACAGGAACAATTGTTATAGGTGGTAATACAAAGCTAATGCCTGCTGCTATTGCCCATGGCGGAATAACAATAACCATTCAAACTCAAAATGAAGTGGTTCAGCCTAATCCTTTAGCTCAAGGACAAACTGCAATTCAGCAAAATGCAGCCATACAAATAACAGAAAAGCAAGGTTCTTTAATTGAAATGGAAGCTAATTCAAGTTTATCTGATTTAGTTAGTGCGCTAAATAATATAGGGGTTACTCCTCTTGATTTAATAGCAATTTTACAGGCATTATCATCAGCAGGTAGTCTTCAAGCGGAAATTGAGGTGATTTAGTGGATAATTACGTTAATTCAATAGGTTCAAGCTATTTTCAAAACAGTTCGGATTTGGCTGAAATTGATAACATCAAAAGAACATCAAAAAACGAAAAAGAACAATTAGATAAAGTTTCAAAAGAGTTTGAATCTATATTTGTTGCAAAAATGTTACATGAACTTGATAAAACAGTGGATAAAGAGGGGTCTTTATTTCAAGAATCTAAATATATGGATAACCTAAAATCATTTATGTATAATGATATTGCAAGAAATATTGCCAATAATCCGCAAACAAGTATCGGAATTGCAAAACAATTATATACACAACTGGAAAAAACTGTTAAAGGCTAATAATGGATATTAACAATAATTCTCAAATATCTTCAATAAATCTTAATTCTGTTTCAAAAATAAATTTAAATACTGCAAACAGAGCATTTAGGGCTTCTATGGATACAAATGAAGCAAATGTTGAAGATTTTAAGCAAGATGATATTGCTCTTATGGATAAACAGGAAGTTGACAAACAGGGGCAAAAAATTGATGTGGAAGAAATACAAAAATATGCAAGTCAAATGGGCGAAAATTTGTCCATAGATGATATAAACTACGGTTTAATGTACGGGAGAAGTGTAATTGCGGATTATTCCGCATAATAGGGGATTTAATGAATTACAATGAAGTGTATGATACATATAGTAAGTTAAAAGATATTTTAATTCTTAAAAAGCAAGCTATTATTAAAAAAAATCTGGATGAATTAAACAGAACAGACGAGATGACAATCGAACTAAGTGAAAAAATCAAAAAGTTTGATTTGAAAAACATTCAAAATGAATTTACGGACGAACAAAAAAAGAATCTTAAAGCTCTCGGGCAGGAGATAAAAAAAATACAAGAAGATAACGAAATCTTAATAAAACATTCATTGAGTGTTATAAACAACATACTATCTGGTATTTTAAATATAGTGCAGCAAGAAAATTCTTCCTATAACTCTAAAGGAGAAAGCTGCACAAATAGCGAAAGTTTAGATATATCGTCAATCACGGAAGAAGCATAATTAAAAGGATTTATTATTATGTCGCTAAATCAAAGCATGAATATTGCCTTAGGTTCTTTGAAAAACAATCAGTATGCGATGACTGTTGTTTCTCAAAA
This sequence comes from Candidatus Gastranaerophilales bacterium, assembly GCA_944326675.1. Taxonomy (GTDB): domain Bacteria; phylum Cyanobacteriota; class Vampirovibrionia; order Gastranaerophilales; family Gastranaerophilaceae; genus RUG14156. Next base: position 22,234 of record CALVET010000009.1, on the reverse strand, counting down.
TATTGCCAATATTAACGTAGAAGGCTACAGAAAACAAAGAGTAGATTTTCAAACAAACGAATATACAACCAATTGCAATAATGTAATTTCAACAATAAAAGGTATGAACGGTGCTTCAATTTCTTCTTTAACCGATTATGCCAACGAAGGAGCTTTTAGGGATAAACTGGAAACAAATTCCGAAGCTCAATATTATAACACTCTAAATGACGCATTGAGCGGGCTTGAAGATATTGCAGATGATTTAGGGGATAATGGTTTAAATAATCTTTTAAACGAATTTTATACGGCTGCAGCTAATTTAGAAAAATATCCGACAGATATGTCCATAAGACAGCAATATGTTTTAGCTGCCCAAAATGTTTGTGATAAATTTAATGACGTTTCAAAAAAATACGATAATTTACAACAAGACACTTTCGATAGCGTCCAAACAAACACTCAAATTGTAAATTCTTTATTAAAAAATTTGGCAGACGCAAATGAAGCTCATATAAAAAACAACCAAGGTTCATCAACTCAAACTCAAATAGATGATATTTTAGAGGAATTATCTAATTATATTGACGTAACGACAAGCAAAAATGCAAACGGAACAGTAAATGTTTATGTTGGAAACATTGCTGTTGTAGAAGGCTGTGAGCAAAAATATACGCTAAATGCGCAATATAACCCTCAAGATAAAGATAATGCGGTTAAATTTAGTTTGCAGTCAACGGAAAATAAAGATTATATTATTGAAAACGGAGTTAATGATTCGATTAAATCAGGCTCAATGAAAGCCTATATTGATTTTTTGAACGGTTCCGGCGATAAATTTGCAAACGTTAACGATATGAAAGAAGCGCTAAATAGCGCTGCAACTGCTTTTGCTAACGCTCTAAACGCTATACAAACTTATGATAACGGAGATGTTTTTGCAGCTTCTTTAACAACAGATGCAGAAGGAAATACAATATTAGAAAAAGCAACGGAAGCTATGTTTATAGCTTCCGACGGTTCAGGAGTAATTAACGCTTCAAATATAAAAGTAAACAGTAATATTGTTGAAAATCCGTTTTTAGTAAGCGCTGCAAGAATTGATTTAAATGATTTTAAGGATGAAACAGGCGCAGTTGATCCGACTTGGGTTAACGCAATAGGCAACTCAGATAATGCAACTGAAATTACAGCTCTTCAAAACGCCAAAATTTGCTCTTATGGCGGCGGAAACAATAATTGCACTTTATCTCAATTTTTGATAAATAACGCAGCCAAAAACGGATTAGACGCTGCTAATATTGCTTCAAAAGCAGACACATATCAAGATATTGCCGATTCAAGCGCCATGAATTATACAAATTTAATAGGCGTTAATCTTGATGAAGAATTATCTGACATGATTAGGTATCAAAGAGCTTATGAAGCTTCAGCCAAACTGTTTTCAACCGTTAATGATTTGTTCGGTGTAGTTCTTAATATGGTATAAAATAAAAAAGGATTTTTATTATGCGTATAGCGACTTCTACAATTACAAGTATTGCAACAGGCTCTATGAATGGGGCTTATAATAACTATGCCGATATTATAAGTAAAATTTCTTCAGGTAAAAATTTTACTAAGGTTTCAGAAAACCCAACAGACGCAACCCGTGTTTTAAAGCTAAAAGAACAATTAGCTCAATTAAATATATACCAAGGTAATATTCAAGCTGCAACTAATGAGATGGAATTAGCTTATGATACTTTAGGAGATATTCAAGATGAAGTAAGCGCAATTAATTCTCTTGTTGTTGAAGCTGCAAACGGAACAACCACCCCCGAATCTGCTAAAGCGATTGCAACCGAGATAAAAGAAAGAGTTGCAACCATAATGGATAAAATGAACACAAAATATATGGATAATTACATTTTTTCAGGTACATATACTGAAACTAAGCCATATAGTGAAGATGTTGATGGAAATATAGTTTATCAAGGCTCACCATCTAATGGCGGCAAAAGGAATTTAACAATATCAGAAGATACAACATTTACATATAATGTAGTCGGTGAAGACATAATGGGAGCTGATGAGGTAAACAATTTCTTTAGTCAAATGAAGGAATTAGATACATTGCTAAATGCAGATACTCTTGATTATGACGCAATTAGAGATAAATTAAAAACGTTGGATGATACAAGTAAAAATGTTACAAAAGCTCAAGGACAAGTTTCAGCCTTAGTTACAAAATTGGACTCAACTAAATCTATTAATGATTCAACTATCGTTTCTTTAACTGAGGACAAATCCGATTTAGAAGATTTAGATATAATAAAAGCTGCAACAGAGCTTTCGAATGCACAAAATTCCTTGCAAATGAGTTATCAAATCGGCTCCATGGTCTTACAAGGTGTATCGTTATTGGATTATATCTAAATAAAATAAAAAGTTTAACTTACCATTATTTCTCCTTAATTTATTAAGGAGCTTTTTTTAATATTATAAACCCTAAGATTGATTTTTTCTACAAAATAATATAAATGAATGATAAAAAAAGAGGGTTATTTTGGACCCTCTTTTTAGTGATTATATTTTATGCAAATATTTTGAATGTTTTTTCAACGTTGTCATCGATAACTTTTGTTACAGCTTCCATTTCTGTTGAGATTGCATTTTGTTCAGTATCCAATTGATCCAATCTCAATTCAAGTTGTTGGTCTTTCTTTTGAATTTGTTCTGTTTGAGCGTTGATATCAGAAATTGATTTTTCATATAGAGCTTTTTGATATTCGTAATCATTATAAGCGTCATCATATGAGCTTTGATCCATTTCTTGAACTGTTGATAAAGAGAAGGTTTTACCTCTTAAATCGTTTGGATAATTTTCATTATCTTCGATTTGGATTGTGCTGTAACGACCTGTGTCTGATGTTTCTACGTAACCTTTAACCTGAGTTGATACATCTTTAGAATATGTATAAGTGTTAGAGAAAGTATAAGATTCATCAGCGTCGCCTGATAACATTCTTGTTAATTGTTCTTCGGTTAAGAAGTGATTTTTGCCGCTCTTATCTTGGTAGAAATAAGCGATATCAGGGTTATCGTTTTTGCATTGTTCATATCCGTCAAGTTCTTTATCCGGATTAATTTGATAAATTTGGTTATTTGTAATAGAAAGAGCCCCTTTATCGTCATAAGCGTTTAGGTCATTTTCAATATAGTTTAGTGAAATTGTTTTGCTTTCATCGGTTCTATCTGTCATACGAATTGTTTTAACGTCAGCGCCGCTATTTGGGTCTTTTGAATTTATAATTGCGCTGAAATCGTAAGTTTCTGAACTTACTGCGGTTGTTTCTTTTTTTGTAGTCAAGTTAATTAAATATTCACCTGATTTATCGTAAGTTTTTGTCAAATTTGTAATTTGATAGTCGCTTTGGTCATATCCGCCTGAATTTTCCAAAACATAAGAAGTTTTCATATAATCAGATGTAGATGGAGGTGTAGGAACAGTCAATTCCATCATTTGAGTATATAAATTAGAGCTTTCATTAGCCAAAGTTGTTCTTTGTTGGTTTATTTGTTGACCTTGATATTCAACATTGCTTTTTCTGGCTGTTAAACCCAGAAACCTTGCTTGTGATGCTGCCATACCCATAATTGTCATTGCCTCCATTGTTTGTTTGATTTATATTATTTATTACGGATTTTTGGCGTTAAACTTTAGTATAAATGAAGTATTTTTTACAAAAGTTTACATTATGTTATTTATGTTATATAATCAGCAAAAAAGGTATAAATATGGTTCAAACAATTGGAAATATTCATTCTATAGAATCTTGCGGCACTGTGGACGGCCCGGGGATACGTTTTGTGGTATTTGTTCAAGGATGTCCGATGAGATGTCTTTATTGTCATAATCCTGATACTTGGGATTTTAACGTTAATAAAAAAATGAGTGTAGATGAAATTCTTTCTAAATATGATAGTGTGAAAGAATTTTTGAAAAACGGAGGTTTAACTGTTACAGGCGGTGAGCCTTTGGCTCAAATTGATTTTGTAACAGAGTTGTTTAGAAGAGCAAAATTAAAAAATATTCACACTGCTCTTGATACTTCGGGTGTTACTTTTAATTTGCAAGATACATATAAAATTGATGAACTTTTGAAATATACGGATTTGGTTATGCTTGACATTAAGCATATTGACCCGAATGAACATAATAAACTAACCGGACATCCGAATAAAAATATTTTGGAATTTGCAACGTATTTGTCAGATATGAAAATTCCTGTTTGGATTAGACATGTTGTTGTGCCTACTATTACGTATAATAAAAAATATTTGAAACAACTGGGCGAATTTTTAGCAACATTAAATAATATTCAAGCATTGGATGTTTTGCCTTATCATGATTTAGCTATACCTAAATATGAAAGTTTAGGGCTTGAATACCATTTAAGAGGTATTCCTCCTCTAACAAAAGAACAGGCACTGGATGCCAGAAATACAATTTTTGATGCTATGAAAGAAAAAAGAATGAAAATGCAACAACAAAAGCCGCTTAATTAAGCGGCTTTTTTAATTTTATAAATAAGTTGTTTATTAGAATAATCTTTCTAATAAACCTTTAAATGCTGCACCGTGGCGAGCTTCATCTTTTGCCATTTCATGAACTGTGTCATGGATAGCGTCATAGCCTAATTGTTTAGCTCTTGAAGCAATTTCCAATTTAGCTGCACAAGCGCCTGTTTCGGCATCAACTCTAGCTTGAAGATTTTCTTTTGTAGATGGTGATACAACTTCACCTAATAATTCAGCGAATTTTGCAGCGTGTTCTGCTTCTTCGTATGCTATTCTTTTGTATGCTTCTGCTACTTCAGGATAGCCTTCTCTGTCTGCTACTCTTGACATAGCTAAATACATACCAACTTCGGTACATTCACCGTTGAAATGGTCTTTTAAGCCTTGAAGAACAACGGCGTCAACATCTTTTCCTTCTCCAACTTTGTGTTCGCAAGCAAAACCTTTGATGTCGTCTGCTTTGTTGAATTTTGTTGCCTTGCATTGAGGGCAAACTTCAGGCATAGTGTCTTGTTCGATAGTGTAGCCGCATACTGCACAAACCCATTTTGTCATTTTTTTTCTCCTTTTTACCTATGATAAGCGTATTTTTTAATGATTTCATTACTGAATTCTTTTGTTGAAGTATTTCCTTTGAGGTCTTTTGTTAAAATTTTTCCTTCTTTAAAGACTTCAAAAAGAGCATTTTCTATTTTTTTTGCTTTTTCATTTTCTTTTATGTATTCAAGCATCATAACAGCACTTCTTAAAAGCCCTGTGGGGTTGGCTATTCCTTTGTTTGCAATATCTGGCGCCGAACCGTGGACAGCTTCAAAAATAGCACAATCTTTTCCAATATTGGCGCTTTGAGCTATTCCTAAGCCGCCAACTAAGCCCGCACAAAGGTCTGAAACAATATCTCCATATAAATTAGGCATAACCAAAACATCAAATTGCGAAGGATTTTGGACCAGCTGCATACATAAATTATCAATTAAAATTTCACTTGTTTCAATTGATTTGTAGTTTTTTGCAATTTCTCTGAAACATTTTAAAAACATTCCGTCTGCAAGTTTTGATATGTTTGCTTTTGTGGCTACGGTTATTTTTTCTCTTTCGTTTTCAATCGCATAATTAAAGGCATAATCACAAATTCTTTCGCAGCCTTGTCTTGTAATTAGTTTAATGCCGTGAATTGTGTCTTTATCTACTTGTTCTTCAAGTCCTGCATAGATATCTTGAGTATTTTCCCTGATAACAATTAAATCTACGTTATCAAACGGAGTCTTGATATTTGGTAGATTTTTGCTGGGACGAATATTTGCATAAAGGTCAAAATATCTTCTAAGCTCAACATTAACTGACCTGAACCCTTCTCCAATCGGAGTTGTAGAGGGAGCTTTTAAAACGACTTTATTTTTTTCTATTGATTTAATCGTTTCATCAGGCAGGGTTTTATTGAACTTTTCAAGGGCTCTTGAGCCTATTAAGCGTTCATCCCAGTTTATTTTAATGCCTGTTGAATCAATTATATCAACAACGCTTTTTGTTATTTCAGGACCGATTCCGTCGCCATCAATTAAAGTAATGTTATACAAGCTTAAAATCTCCGTGTTTGTTTAAGTGTTTTACAAGTCCGCCGTCATTCAATAATTTAATCATTACATCAGGCAGAGGTGTGATTTTTATTGTGATATTTTTTGTAATATCTTTTAAAATTCCGTTTTTAATATCAAGCTCTAAAATGTCATTGTTATCTATTTTGTCTGTATCGCATTCAATTGCCAAAAGTCCTATGTTGATTGCGTTTCTATAAAAAATTCTTGCAAATGATTTTGCTATAACTGCTCCAACTCCTGCCAGCTTAATAATTTGAGGGGCGTGTTCTCTTGATGAACCAAGCCCGAAGTTATTTCCTGCTACAATGAAATCGCCGTAGGTTAACTTGGAAGCAAATGTCGGGTCGGCATCTTCTAAGACATGTTTAGAAAATTCAGTCAAATCATTTCTTAGATGAAATAATCTTCCGGGGGCAATGTGATCTGTTGTAATATTATCCCCAAATTTAAACGCTTTCCCCTTTTTTATAAATCTTGAAGGCATCTTTTACTCCCTTGTTTATTATATTAAATTATATAACAAAATCGGTTGTTTGAAAAATTGTATTTACAACAAAAAAATAAAAATGTGCTATAATTATTCCCATGGAATTTAAGTTAAAAGTTGGAATTTCCGGTTTAGGCTTAATCGGTTCATCAATTTTAAAAGGGTTGGCGCAAAATCCTAAATATGAAATTTATTGTCATACAAACTCAAGTGTTGAAAATGCCCTGAAATACACTAAAAACGCATCTCAAGATATAAAAATATTAAAAGATTGCGATATTATTTTTGTGTGTTGTGAATTGTTAAAGACAACAAAAGTTTTAGATAAGTTAAATGAATTTTTGGATAAAAATGTGACGGTTGCCGATGTTGCATCGGTTAAATCAATTTTATTAAATAAAAAATATAATTTTAATTTTGTTTTATCTCATCCCATGGCAGGAGTAGAAAAACGAGGCTTTGATGCCGGTCAAGGGGATTTATTTAAGGGTGCAAAGTGGCTTGTTGGCTCTAGAAATGAAACTTTGGAAAAGATAATAAAGGATTTAGGGGCAATATCATTTAAAATAGATATGAACTATCATGATTTTATGTGCGCCCAAGTGTCACACATGCCTATGATATTGTCTTTTTTATTGTTTGATTGTGCACTTGATAATTCAAAATTAATTGCTTCAAGCGGTTTTAGGGATACAACGCGTTTAGCTATGACAAATGCACCGTTGGCGTACGGTATGCTTAAAAATAACGAAGAAAATATTAAAAAGGCCTTTGATTTATTGATAGATAAATTTAATTGCTTGAAAAATGTTTCTGATGATGAGAAAATCAAGTTATTTGAAGAAATATCAAAATCAAGAGCGAAAATGTACGATAAAGACGGCAAAAATGTATTCAAAATATAAACAATTAAAAGCGAAATTAAAAGAAAAATATAATTCTTTATCTATTTTAGACAGATATATTCTAAAACAGTTGGGTGATGTTTTTATTTTGGGTGTAATTATTTTTACATCAATTATTTTTGCTTCAGAAACTTTTACGCAATTGATTAAACAAATTTCTCTATACGGCATACCGTTTCATATTGCGATTATGATGATTGTTTTGAATTTGCCTCAGGTTTTTGTTTTAACAATTCCGATTTCAACATTATTTGCAACGGTTATGACGGTTAATGATTTAAGCTTGAAATCCGAAATAACTATTTTTAAAGCTTGCGGAATAAGCATAGAGCGTGTTGCCCGTCCTATATTTTGTTTTGCTATTGTAATGACTTTTGTAAGCTTTTTTATAAATGAATTTATTGTACCGGTTGCTTCTGTTCAGTCAAAATCGCTTGCGATATATTCATTAGAACAAAAGCACATACCAGAAAATAAAATGAATTTTACCATTAAAGATATAGATAAAGATGGAAAACTAAAAAGACTTTTCTATGCTCAATGGTGTAAAGATAAGACTTTAAATAACGTTACTGTTGTTGATATTTCTAATCCTAAAAATATTCAAATTGTCCAAGCAAAAAAAGGTACAACTTCAGATTACGGCTGGAAGTTTGATAACGGCGTAATATACACCATTTCAAAAAACGGTAAAGTTTTTAATACGAGTCTTTTTGAAGAATCAAATGTTTCATTTGGAATTGGCGATGTTAATGAAATGGTTAAAGAAACAACAAATGAATTTAATTTCTTTAAATTAATGAAACACATAAAAAAACAAAAGGCTCATCTTGAAAAGAAAATCAGGCTTGAATATGAAATCAATTTATTTGATAAGCTGGCACTTCCATTAACGACTTTTGCACTGGCAGTAATTGGTGTACCTTTGGCAATTACGCCTCCTAGGGTGAGGTATAATAGAGGCTTTTTGTTTAGTATATTAATTATTTTTGTATATTATGTAATAAGGGCTTTGTCTTTAAACCTTGGCGCAACGGGAACAATCCCTCCGATATTAGCCGCTTGGCTTCCTGTAATAACAATAATGATTGTTGGAAGTTATTTGTTCTATAAAAAAGCATATAAAATCTAGGCCGCTTTTGTTGAGAATAAAACAACCTCTGATAAAATGTCTTGAAAATCTTGTGCCAAAATTTCGCTAAAATCCCTAGGGTCAATTTGCGTTAAGACTATTTGAGTTAAATCCAGCGGAAGTTCTTGAATCATTGGAACTAAAAATTCAGAATCAAGATTGCTCATTAGTTTAATTTTATCTTCTTTCATGAGCATTTCCATAGGTGCGGTCAGGTCATCTGCTTTGAAAAGTAATAATAAATCTTCATCTTGGCTTACAATACCGTTTATAAGATTAATTTTTTGTTCGCGTTCCATGGATAATAAGAAATTTTTAAAATCTTTATCGTCAAGATTTTCTATATGTTCAAGATATTCCTCTTGGCTTTTTCCTTCAAAGTTTTCACCAAAAGAATACATCATTATTTTTTCAAGCGTTTTTTGATCAAGTGTTTCAAAATACTTTTGTGCGTATTTTCTCTCAACATCAGGTTGTTTTAAAAACGTATCCATAGCGTCATCTTTCATTAAAGAAAGAATATCAAAAAGGTTAAATTTTTCAAAAATCATGCCGACAATTTCTTCAATTGGAAGTTCTTTTGTCATAGACATTAATTTTTCTTCAGTAAAAAATTGAAGTCCGTTTGTTAGCTGGTCTTGGGTTAAAAAAGGCAAAAGTTTATCCAAATCTTGTTCAGACATGTTTTGTAAAATTATTAATTTATTTTCGACATTTGTTAGTTTGAAGATTTCAAAAAGCTTATCAGGGTCAGAAAGTATTTTTTTGTAGTCTTGTGCTTTTTTGTTTCCCTGAGCTGCTTCAAGCTCCATAATTTCTTCTAAATCCTTATTTGCATATTGAGGAATTTTAGAAGGAGAAATGCCAAAAAATTTAGTTAATAATGAGTAATCTACGTTTAATTGAATCATGTTAGCGCTTTCAATTTATATAAAAAATATATATTCTTATATAAAAAAAGTATTTTTTTTACTTCAAATTAACCGTTTTTTATAAATTGTAATATTTCTTAACTAAATAAATTTGTGTTTAAAGGTTTTTATTCCTTTTGTATAGTCATCTACAATATTATTTGAGCCATATAGCTTGTATTTGTAGATGGTTAAACCTTCAAGCCCTACAGGTCCTCTTGCGTGGGTTTTATTTGTTGAAATTCCGACTTCGGCACCAAAACCGTATCTGTATCCATCTGAAAATCTTGTGGAGCAATTAGCAAAAACAGATGATGAATCAACTAAGTTCATAAATTTTTCTATATTTTCTTGTTTTTTTGAAATAATTGCGTCAGTGTGTCCTGAGCCATATTTATTAATATGTTCAATTGCTTCATCCAAATCATTTACGATTTTTATTGCTAAAATCCTGTCGCTGTATTCTTTATGATAATCAAGCGGATTTTCAATAAGTTCAATGTCGCTTTTTTTGAGAGCTTCTTTTAATTCATTTATATAAGGGTAGTTTTTATGAATTAAAAGAGTTTCAGTTGCATTACATGCGCTTGGATATTGAGTTTTAGCGTCAATTATTATTTTTTTTGTGTTTTCAAAATCGGCATTTTCATCGACAAATGTATGGCATATACCGCTTGCATGACCCAAAACGGGAATTTTCGTATTTTCTTGAATAAATTGTACAAGACTGTTTGAGCCTCTCGGGATAATTAAATCAATGTCTTTATCAAGACTAAGCATTTTTTTAATGTCATCTCTTGAATAAACAGAATTTATGGTATTTTCCGGCATGCCTGCTTCTTTTAGTGCTTCTTGAACAATACTGTGGAGTGCTTTATTTGTATTTTGACATTCGCTTCCACCTTTTAATATGGCGCAATTTCCGGATTTAATAATTAAAGATGAAATTTGTATAAAGCAATCAGGTCTTGATTCAAAAATTACACCTATTACACCAATCGGGGTTGAGATTTTTTTTAAAATAAGCCCTTCATCCAGCTCTTTTTGCCAAATCGGCTTATTAACCGGATCATCCATTTTAATTAAGTCATCTATTCCTTTGATTAATTCCCTTATTTTTGAACCGTTGAATTTTAGCCTGTCAAAAGCTGCTTGATTAATTTTATTTTCTTCAAGGAGTTGTTTTGCGTTATTTGAGTCTGCTCTGTTTGCGCTATATAGAAGTTCTTTTTTTTCAAGAAGCTTTTCTTTTATCAGTTCAAGAGCCTTGTTTTTGGTTTCGTTATCCATGCTCATTGTTTTTAAGAAAGCTTCTTTTGCTTTGTGTGCAACAGTTGTAATATCGTTGTTTTCCATATTTTAACCCTTAAATTATAACTAAATTATCTTTAATTACTACATCGTCGTCAAATTTATAGCCTAAAATTTCGCAAATTTTATCGCTGTGTACCCCTTTTATTTTAGATATATCAGAGGAATTATAGCTTGTTATTCCTCTTGCAAATTCGTTTTTGTTTTCATCTAAAATAGAAACAACATCTCCTCTGTTGAAATTTCCTTCAACGGATGTAATTCCGATGGAAAGCAGGCTTTTTTGGTGTTTAATGATTGCTTCTTTTGCGCCCTGATTGACCGTTATTTTGCCCATGATATTTGTTGCATAAGCTATCCAGCGCTTTTTGTGAGATAGATTTTTATTGGGAAGAAATACGGTTCCCACATCTTCGTTAAATATTTTTCTTACAATGCCGGGGATTTTGCCGTTTACGATTTTAGCATACAACCCGCTTGTTGTTGCAACTTTTGCGCCGATTAATTTTGTTATCATGCCTCCTCTGCCCCCTTGGGATGCGCCTTGGGCAAGTTTTTCTATTTTGGGTGTGATTTTATCTACTTGTTTTATTAATTTAGCGTCTTTATAAATTTTTGGGTTTTTGTCATATAAGCCGTTGATATCTGAAACCATCACCAATAAATCAGCGTCTAATTTTGATGCAACTATTGCAGATAACTTATCATTATCCGAAAAGCTTGCATGTTCTAGTTCAGAAGGTGAAACAGCGTCATTTTGATTGATAATCGGAATGACTTTGTTTTCAAGTAATTTATTTAAGGTTAATCTCAGTGATAAATATTTTTTTCTGTTTGAAAAATCATCTTCAACCAATAAGATTTGTGCTGTTGTAATGCCGTATTTTTCAAAACCATCTTGCCACATGCTCATAAGTAAGGGCTGACCCACGCTTGCAGCTGCTTGTTTTAGGGTTGTTGAACCGGATGTATCGATATTCAGCTTTTTAGCTCCTAAACCGACGGCGCCCGAGGTTACAATTAGAATTTCTTTTCCTTGCTTGAATAAATACGAAATATCTTCAATAAAAGAATAAAGATGAGAAAGAGAGATTTCTCCGTCTTCATTTCTTAGTATATTTGTGCCGAATTTGAATACTATTCTTTTCGAATTTTTTATCATTTTATTTTAAAACCCACCAAAAGTTCAATTTGAGTAAATTCTTGATTTAAGGATTCTGCAACTGATTGATTGGTGATTTCGCCGTTAAATGTAGCAACACCATTTGATAAGTCTTGGTTTTCTTTTATTGATTCAATTAGACCTTTTTCGCCTAATGATTTTAAATATGGATACATTGCGTATGAATAGGCGTAAGATGCCGTTCTTGGAACAGCGGAAGGGATGTTTGGAATAGCGCAATGCAGGATGCCGTGTTTTTCATAAATTGGATCTTCGTGCGTTGTACATCTGTCGATTGTTTCGACGTTGCCGCCTTGGTCGATTGCAACATCAACGATAACAGAGCCTTTTTTCATTTCCTTTACAACGCTTTCAGGAATAATTTTTGGTGCAACATGGGAAGGTTTTAACACGCAAGTTATCAGAAGGTCTGCTTTTGGAACTTCTTGGGCAATTTTAGCAGGGTTGCAGTAGTGTGTTTTTATTGATGTTCCGTATATTCCGTCTATTTTTACCAGTTTTTTCGGATTTATATCAAAGATAGAAACATCAGCTCCCATGCCTATTGCAATTTGTGCCGCATTTGTTCCGACTACTCCGGCGCCTATGATAATAACTTTTCCCGGTTGAACACCCGGAACTCCCGATAAAAGAACTCCTGACCCGCCGTTTTTTGATTCTAAAAATCTTGAGCCGATTTGTACAGCTAATCTTCCTGCTACTTCTGACATAGGAGTAAGCAAAGGAAGTTGTCCGTCTTGAGTTTCGATAGCTTCAGAGGCAATTGTTATAACTTTTTTCTTTAATAGTTCTTTTGTAAGTTCCTCTTCAACTGCCAAATGAAGATATGAAAATATAATTAAATCGGGTCTAAAATATTGATATTCGCAAGGCTGTGGTTCTTTAACTTTAAGTATAATTTTTGAATTTTGCCAAACTTCTTTAGCATCTTTTACAACGGTTGCGCCATTTTGAATATAGTCTTCATCGCTAAAGCCCGATAACGTTCCCGCACCTGATTCAATTAACACGCTTAGTCCGTCTGTACTAAGCATTGCAACTACATCCGGCGTAATAGCAACTCTTGTTTCACCTGTTTTTAGTTCTTTGACAACACCAAAATTATATTTCATACAGCCTCTCTTTATTTGTTTTTCAAATGATTTTAGCATTCTTATATAATTATTTCAATTGTATAAAATTACTATTCCGTTATTTCTTCATATAATGTGTTTGCGATATTTATCGGTACATTATTTGAAGGGATAATAAGCACTTTGTAGCTTTTTGTCATATTTTTATATTCTATTGAAATAATATCGCCAACTTTTAGTTGCTTTGCGGGTTTTGCAGGATTATTGTTGACAAAAACCCTCGCTGAATCACAAACATCATTTGCTACGGTTCTTCTTTTTATAAGTCTGGAAACTTTTAAAAATTTGTCTAAGCGCATATTATTTTAACCTTGAAATCAGGTGCTTTTTTAATTTTTTCTTCTATTTCATCAAAAGTTAAAAATCCTTCTTGAGCGCCAAAATGCGTGCAAACGGAAGCTGAGTTGATTGTTGCATATTTAAGTGCTTTTTCAATATCCCAGTTGTATTTATCCATTGAAGCACAGAAGGTGGATGAAAAAGCATCTCCGGCGCCAAGAGTTGAAACTACTACTGCGGGGTAAACGGGACAGATGTATATTTTTTTGCCGTCATAGCAATATACACCGTTTTTGCCGTCTGTTATTACAACAATAGCTTCAGTGTTTCCTCTTAGGGCTTTTAACATAGCTACAATATCAGGGTGAATTTCTTCTTTTGAGAATTTTAGTTCTTTAGTATCTTGTCTGATTTGAATTTTGGTTACAAGAGTTGCCTCTTCTTTGTTCATAACAACAATTTGAGCGGTTTTCAAAATTTTAGAAAAATATTTTGCGCCTTTTTTAAGTGCAGTTGTTCCTGCATTTATTGCAAGATTGATTTTATTTTCTTCACAGAATTTTGAAATTTTATCTAAGATTTTGTTGCTGTCTCCTGAAAGAGGTGAAACATATACCCAGCGAGAGTTTTTAATTGCGTTAAAGTTAACTTCTTTTTCATGAACATGGGCATTGGCGCCTCTATGAGCTAAAACTGTTCTATCGCCCTGAAAGCTTACAAGTACAATTGAAAAGCCTGTTAGATATTTATTGGAATCGATGATATTCATAATATCAATTCCTGATTTTGCAAGTTTCAATTTAATTACGTTGTTTAATTCGTCGTTTCCGAGCTTTATTATTGTTGAAGTTTTGCAGCCTAAATTAGCAAAGTTGGTTGCCGTATTAACTGCACCCCCTCCAAGATTTTTTGAAAAATCCGCAATTTCTGTTTTAGCTCCATAAGGAAAAGACATAAATTCGCTTTTTTTTGCCATTTGACTTACTGTTACAATGCTTGCAACATCTGATTGCACAAAAACATCTTGAGTGGCTGAACCGATAGTTATAAAATCATACATAATTTTGCTCCTTTGCGACTTCTATTATACAATAACAATATGAAATTGAAAAAATTAATTTTAAAAAATTATAGAAATTATGAAGAATTTGAATATACTTTTTCAAAAAATAAAACTCTTATAATCGGAAAAAATGCTCAGGGAAAAACAAACATTTTAGAAGCGATTTTTTACCTTTGCGCGCTTGATTCTTCGAGAATAAAAAAGGATTTAGAGCTTATTCGTTTTGGGTTTGACAGTTTAGTTATAAGAGCAGATGTTTTAAAAAACGATATAGATTTAGAACTTGAAGTTATTATAAATCCTCCGAAAAATAAAATTTTAAAAGTAAACGGAATTAAAAAAACAAAGTCAAAAGATTTTTCAAGGATTTTATCGGGGGTTAATTTTTCATCTTCTGATTTGCTCTTGTTAAGAGGTGAACCTCAAAATCGAAGAAAATGGTTAGATTTAGCTATTTTTCAGGTTTACCCTTTGTATGGTGAAAAGTTGTCAAAATTCAACAAAATTCGTCTTCAAAAAGCAAATTATTTAATGCAGGGGAATGTTAATTTTGACATGCTCGATGTTTTCAATCAACAATTTGCAACAGCTTGCGCTAATGTAATTTATCTTAGACAAAAATATCTTTTGGAGCTTGAAAAAATAGCCAAAATAAAACACTCTTCAATGGCTGAAAATGAAGATTTAAAAATAAAATACAGAACCATATCGCAAGATTTTTTGTCTGTTCGCGATTTGAACGATTTAATATATGAAAAACTAAACGAAATTAAACAGGAAGAAATTATAAAAGCCCAATGTCTTATTGGTGCTCACAGAGATGATATTGATTTTTATATAAATGAAATTGATTCAAAAAAATATGCCTCTCAAGGACAGCAAAGAACAATTGTTTTGGCATTAAAATTGGCTGAATTGCAAATAATCAAAGAAAAGATAAATGAAACTCCCCTGCTTCTTTTGGATGATGTTTTGGCAGAATTGGATAACGTAAGGCAAAATTATCTTTTAGGGGCAATAGATGATGATATTCAAATGATTATAACAAGCGTTGATACTTTAGCTTTTGATGATGAATTTTTAAAAGATGTTGATATAATAAAAATATCTCAAGGAAAGATTGTGTAACAGTTTTTGCATGGGTTTGGTGATTTGTGATATATTGAAAATATAGTTATAATTGCAAGATGGGTATGAAAAAATTAAACATAGCTTTTATATGGCATTTTCATCAACCAAACTATCAATCTAAATATGATAGCGATTTTCTTTTGCCGTGGGTTAGATTGCATGCTTCAAAAGATTATCTTGATATGTTAAAAAGAATAGATAAATTCCCTAACTTGAAGCTTAATTTTAATTTTTCTCCTGTTTTGCTGGCCTCATTGCAAAAATATGCTCAAGGCGCCAAAGACTTACATCTTAGGCTTTTATTAAAAGATGAAAAAAATTTGACGGATAATGATAAAATTTTTATTTTAAATAATTATTTTGATCTTAATTATAAAAACATGGTTTTGACTCGTCCGTATTTTACGCAGTTATACAACAGAAGAGCGGACGCTCGAGAATTAAACCTTGATATGTTTAGTTTGCAAGAATATTGCGATATTATGGCAAATTTTACTTTGTGTTGGATAGATAAAAGTTTTTGTGCCGATTATTCAAATTTGACATATCTTTTTCAAAAAGAAAAAGGCTATACTCTGGAAGAAAGAAGAGAAATATACGAAATTCAGCTGGATATTATAAAAAGAATTCTTGTAGAATATAAAACTTATCAGGATTTAAATAAAATTGAAGTTTCAATAAGCCCTTATTATCATCCGATTTTACCTTTATTATTGGATTTTAAAAATAAAGAAATAAAAGATTTTGAAAACTTGCCTGAAAATTTTTCAAGAGAAAAAGATGCAAAAGAACAAATTGAATTAGGCATTAAAAAATATGTAGAAATATTTAATAGAAAGCCTCGCGGCATGTGGTTATCCGAACAATGTGTGTGCCCAAAAAGCAGCGAGCTTTTGTCTAAAATGGGTATAAATTGGACGGTATTGGATGAAGGTATTTTATCTAAAACAATAAAAAATGAATTTATAAGGGATTTTGAGGGTAATTTAGAAAATCCGTTTAATTTGAATATAAATTACAAAACAAAAAGTAAATATCCGCTTAATATTTTATTTGCAGATTCGTTTTTTGCTAATCTTTTAAATTTTGGATACGGCAATTATGATTCTGTTACTGCAGCGAATGATATTTATGAAAAAATTAAAACAATACAATCTAAATTGCAAAATTCTCCAAAAGAAAATCATATTTTAACCATAGCAATGGATGGGGAAAATTGTTGGGAAACATATCAAGAGGACGGAACAAAATTTTTAGAAACTTTTTATGGGTTGATTGATTCTGATGAAACTCTTGAAACAGTTCTTGTAAATGATTTTGTAACTAATAACCCGCCTGAAACATTGGAAAATTTAAAATCAGGTTCTTGGATAAACAGAAATTTTGATTTATGGATAGGCGAACCGACTAAAAATGTTGCTTGGCTATATTTGTCAAGTGTTTGTGCTGATTTTGATAAATACTCTAAGCGATTGGCAAATTCTGTTAAAACACAGGAAGACAAAAAAATCTGTTCAATAAGAATAAAAAATGCACGCCAAGAGCTTTTAATTGCCCAAGGCAGCGATTGGTATTGGTGGTATGGTGAGCCAAACGAGTCAAAAAGCGACGGTGTTTTTGACTTTTTGTTCAGAAGCCATTTGATGAATGTGTATGAGACACTTGGAGTTGAAGTTCCGCAGTATCTTACAATGCCTTTAGCTAATGCTTCAACTCGCCCTTTGAGGAATCCTGTTAAAGAAATAAGCCCGTCTTTAATATGTGATATTGAAGATGAAAACGATGAATGGAATAACGCAGGATATATTTTTATTCCTGACGGACCAACGGCAAACATGGCACGTCTTGTTAAAAATATTCATTTTGGATTTGATAAAGATTTTTTATATTTTAGATTTGAATTAAATAAAAATTCTCCAAAAATTTCTTATAAAGCGATTGAAAATCAAATTGCAATATATTTTTCTTATGAAAAAAGCAGATATTTTTCTCCTGTTCGTTTTGTGAATAAAAATGAAAATTTCTATCCCATTATTAAAAAACATTTTTCTAATGAATTAAGATTTGTGTTTGATGAAAATAATATTTCAAGAATATTTTTTAATAAAGCAATTCCATACGGACTTTGGAGTCAGAGTGTTGCAAAGAAATCAAAAATAGCCTACAAAAATGTTATTGAATTGAAAATTGCCTTTGAGGATTTGGCTTTCGAAACTAAAGAATTTTCATTTTGTATTATAGACACATCTAACGAACTGATTAATGAAGTTTATCCTCAAGATGTTATGATAAATATTAAAATCGAAGATTAGTTATCTCGAACTTCAAAAGATATTTCCCAGCCGTCATCTATATCTTGCTTTTTTTCAGCATCTTTTTTGATGGGATTTTCTTTGTTTTGGTTTTCTTGCTTAATTTCGTTTCTGTTGTAAATTAAATTGTTTTTGGTTAATTCTTCAATTTCTTCAGGTTTAGTTTCTGTTTCTTCTTTTTTATTTAAATCTTCTTTAACATCAATAAATTTTGCGTCAAATTCGGCTTTTTTTGAGTAGTCTTCGATTTTTTCTATTTTATATTCTTTGTAGTTTTCGGGTTTTTCCTCTTTATTTTTTACAACTTCATTTAAACTTTTATCTTTTAATTCTTTTAGCGAAATTTCTTTTACGTCTGCTTCATCAATCGGAAGCCAAAAACCGAAAATTGAGCCTTCATTTAGTTTTGATTTAACAAAAACTTTTCCTTGGTGATGTTTTTCAATGGCAACTTTTACAAGATGTAAACCAAGCCCTGTTCCTTTTATTGTGTGAACTTGATTTTCAATTCTGTAAAATCTTTCAAAAATCATTTTTTGATGTTCAGGTGAAATTCCGATTCCGTTATCTTCAACCGTTACTTCAAGATATTTCGGATCTTTTGCAATTTCTGCTCTTATTTTAATTCTTGAGTTATTGGGAGAATATTTAATTGCATTTGTAATTAAATTGCTCATAACACGCTCTATGCTTTGAGTGTTATAAGAAAGCTTGGGTAAATTTTCTTCTTTAATAAAAGTGATTGAAATATTTTTTTCATCTGCTAAAACTTTGTGGCTTTGAGCAATTTTGTTGATTGTTTCCGTTATATCTTGTTTTTCTTTTTCCAGCTCGTTTCCTGATTCCAAACGGGAAAAGTCCAGGATATCATTTACCATTTTGTTTAATCTTATAACTTCTTGATTAATGGTTCCTATAAATTCTTTTTGTTCTTCAAAATTAAACTGTTCTCCGTAGTTATATAAGGTATCCGCGTAAGAGCTTAAAATTGTAACAGGAGTCCTTAATTCGTGGGAAACGTTTGAAATAAAGTCATTTTTTAATCTGTCTACTTCGGCTTCTTTTGTTATATCAATTAAAACAATGATATATCCTAAATAATCATGCATTTTAGAATACATTGGAGAGATAATAGTTTTAATTACTCTATTATCCACATTGATATTAAATTCCAGCGGTTTTTTTTCAATAACATCCAAAGGGGTGTTTTTAAAAATTGAAATTTTATCTTTGAAACACAATTCTCCGGTTGAATCGCAATATTCTTGAATTGAGGTGTTTAGAATATCTAATTCCGAGCTGTTTAGAATTTTTTGTGCTGCAGAATTTATCATTGAAATTTTATCATAGTTATCGCAAACAACAACGCCGTTTGCAATACTCATTAATACGGATTCTAGTTTGTTTCTTTCAACTGTCAGCTGGTCAATGTTTTGTTCTTCATAGTTATGAAGTTTTTTGGACATATCGTTGAATGCATCAAAAAGTTCTTTGATTTCACCTGAAGCTTGATTGTAATCCAAAACCGTTCCGAATTTTCCTTGTTCAATTTCTTTTACACCGTGATGCAAAAGTGTTAGTTCTCTTCTGATTAAAAAGGCGTTTGCTAAGATAACAAGAGTAAATACAAGCCAAATTGCACTGAATACTGTTAAGAGCGAATTTTTCGTTGTGTGGGTAACGTTTTTGGCTAAATCTGCAGATAAACCCACTTCAACCGTTCCAACCAGTTTTCCGTTTGAATCCAACATTGGAGAAGAGATATTGGTGTCGGCTTTTTGAGCGCGTTTGTTATAGTTTTCAATGGTGGAATAAATTACATCGCCGACTTTATTTTTAAATGTTATATATGAAATATCATCGGTAGATGAAAGTATTGAATTAACATGGGTTTTTATAAAACCGAGAGCGGTTGGGCTTGTTGCCGCTTGGGTTATTTCGTAGTTTTGTACGGCAAGAGTTTTGGTTAATAACTGTCCAAAGCTTCTGTAACTTTCATCTAATTCTATCTTGATTTTGTTAACCGCCCAGACCGCTATTGCTACTATTAAACTTGTTGAAATAATGAGAGCTGTTACTATAAGCTTGTTTTGAGTGGTTAAATCAATATTAAATTTTTTCTTCATATATGGAATTGTAACATAATATAAATTTTTAATATATACTGATTATATGAAAAAAGAAACAAAAACCGATAAAAAATTAATAGCTTCAAATAAAAAGGCATATTTTGATTATAATTTGTCTGATAGCTACGAAGCAGGCATTTGCCTTTTGGGTACGGAAATTAAATCTATCAGAAAAGGGCAGGTTAATTTAAAAGACAGTTATATAAAAATTACCGATAATCTTGAAGCTTATTTGATAAATTGTCATATATCTCCTTATGAATTTGGAAATATAAATAACCATGACCCAAAAAGGGACAGAAAACTTCTTTTAAATAAAAAAGAAATTTTGAAAATTTTAAATAAAATTAAACAAGAGCAATGTACGATTGTTCCGATTAAGATGTTTTTTTCAGGACGCTGGGCAAAGCTTGAAATTGCCCTTGCAAAAGGAAAAAAATTGTTTGATAAAAGAGAAACAATAAAGAAAAAAGATATACAAAGAGATATTCAAAGGATGAGATAATCTTGAAAAAATTATACTTTTTGGGTCCGAAAGGTACGTATTCGGAAATTGCCGCAAAAAAGACAGTTTCAATG
The DNA here is from genome assembly GCA_944326675.1 of Candidatus Gastranaerophilales bacterium. Lineage (GTDB taxonomy): Bacteria > Cyanobacteriota > Vampirovibrionia > Gastranaerophilales > Gastranaerophilaceae > RUG14156. Next base: position 1,539 of record CALVET010000009.1, on the reverse strand, counting down.
TTGAATGAAGAATATATTATTGAGCCTGTTTCCACTATTGCAAAAATTGTCGAATTATTAGATAAAGAAGAAGAAAATGCAGGCGTTTTGCCTATCGAAAATTCAATTGAAGGAATAGTAAGACAAAGTCTGGACAGTTTATATTCTTCAGATGTTAAAATTTGGGCTCAAACCGATATTAAAATAGAACATTGTCTTTTTTCAAAAGGTACCAAGAAAGATATTAAACATATCATTTCTCACCCGCAGGCATTGGCGCAAGTTCATAAGTATATTTTAGAAAATTTTGATAAAAATATAGATTTAATTGAATCGTCTTCAACGGCGCAAGCGGTAGAAATGCTTAAAGACAAAGATAATACCTATGCTGCTGTTTGTTCTTTTGAAAAAGGGCAAGCTTTTAAATTGAATTTAATTGATAAAAATATAGGTGATGTAAAAGATAATAAAACAAGATTTGTTTTGGTTTCCAAAAAAGAAATTAAATTGGATTTTTTAAAAACAAGGACTTCTATTGCATTTAATACAAAAAATGAATCCGGAGCTTTATTGAAAATATTAAAAATATTCTATAAATACAATTTAAATTTAATATATATTGAATCTCGCCCTTCAAAGAGGGTTTTTGGCGAATATAATTTTTTTGTTGATATAGATAAAGGTTTAAATGAAATTAAAGAAGCTATAGAAGAAATAAAAAAAGAATGTAATTACTACAGGCTTCTTGGAACATATTGCGTTATATAGATTAAATTTTAAAAATGTAGTATCATTATTTTATGTTAAATTTTTTGATGCCAAAAAGTAAAATACAGCTCCACACAATAAGAGAAATTCCTCTTGATTCTCTTGAAATTATGGGTGTAGCTCAGATTAATCCTTATTGTAATTATTCTCAAGAAGAGCCGGATATTTTTTTTACGGTTGTTAGTTTTGCTTATGGCGCAAGGGATTATGACGAAAAAGAGGGCATGGTTTTATCTAAATATTTTACGGTAAAAAAATGTCCGAAATGTAAAAGAATTGAGCTGATTCCGGTTAAAATGAGAATTAATCTTGATTCAATTTATCAAAAGCATGAAGAAGAAATTGCCTATGACGCTTTTGAAGAACATCCTTCCCGCAGGAGATTTCCGACTACAGTAAGTGCATATTGCAAATGCTGCTCGTCTTGTTTTGAAATAAGAATAAAGTCAAGCGATTGCTGGATTAAGGAAGCTAAGAAAATCAAAGAAGCCGATTTAGTTACAAAAGAGTGGGAAGAGTATAATATAGATTGATTTTTTAAGTTTTTTAAAAAAAAATAAAAAAATGAAAAAAAGTGCTTGCAAAATTTTTTTTATGTTTTATTATAATATCTACGAGCAATCGAGCTCAACTAAGTTACACCACAAGTTAATAAAAAATAAATTTAAAAAACTTGTTGACAAAAAAATTTGAAGTGATAACTTAGTAAATGCGCAAGGTTTCAAGCGCAGTTAAGAACAGGAATGAAATAATTAATTTTTTTTGCCTGCACAAACAAGTTTAAATCTAAAC
>CALVET010000008.1 GCA_944326675.1 Candidatus Gastranaerophilales bacterium | reverse complement strand
CTTGGGGCTCTCGTCTCAGGATGGCCCACCATAAAAGAGAGTATCGAAAGGTACTCTCTTTTATTATAATATATATTAGGGCTATTAGCTCAGGTGGCTAGAGCGCACCATAGATAAGGGTGAGATAAAGTGCGTTACCGCACAAGGTCGCCAAGGCTCCCTTGGGGCTCTCGTCTCAGGATGGCCCACCATTAAAACCACTCAAATTAGTGGTTTTTTGCGTTTATGGTAAGGTATCCGCACTCGGCACGAGCTCAACGCTCCCGCCTTCGCACTTCACACACTTTTGCCTTTTTTGTTTTCGCTAAGTCCAGTCGGACTAAGCTAAAACTTTAAAAGGTTTCGAGGCTACCGCCTCTTCTGGCTTTTCTAAATTCTACACAATAGGCAATAATTTCAATTCAAATTACTTTATATTAAAAATATTTGATGTTATAATTATTTCCTCAAATTATGTTAAAATCTCTCAAAATTATATTCATATCATTACTGCTTTTTATTTCCCCTTGCTATGCTTTAGTTGAAGACTTCGACGACAAAAAAAATTCATCGGGAAGCAAAACCAATGAAAAAAATGAAACAATTTTTGATAAAATAATCACCCTTGATGAAACAATTGACGGTGATTCAATCAAAGGTGTTGTTTATGATGATGATCCGTTTGATAAAGATTTTAAGCTTTTTGCCGAGAAAACTTTTGCTGATAAAAAAACAATAAATTTCAGAGACACATTTGTTGATGAATTATCAGGAGAACTGCGTTTTCAAGGCGTTTGGGGCTTAGACAAAATCGGCGACAATCCAAATTCAACATATCCTTTTGATATCAACGGGGTAATTGAATCTAAATTCGGGAAAAATAAATACAGATTTTTTACCGAATATGCTTTTACAAGAGATGTAAAAGAAATGGATAACGAATTTTTCGGAAAATTTTCCAATTTATATATTGAGCGGAATTTTAACGATAACCACAAAATGAGAGTAGGGACATCCCGTTCGCCAATTGGCCTAGAAGGTTCAATGAGCTCTTTTGCCCTACCTTTTGCCAACAGAGCGCAAATCTCAAGAAATTTTGGTGACGCAATTTCAACAGGTGTATCTTTTATAGGTAAACAAAACGGTTTTGAATATAACCTTGGAGGATATACAAGCACCAGATTTTCTCAAGGATTTAAAGACGGCGCGGAATTTATCGGCAGAATTGGCTATGCTCCTTTTCATAACAAAAATAACGCCCTAAAAAATCTAAAAATTTATGCAGGTACAGACATCGGACACAGAAGCGATACATATGGCGTATATTCAACTGCGCTAACTTATGAATATAAAAAGTTCTTAATGAATTTTGAATATGCTTATGCAGATGGCTCTAACGGAGATTACTACAATCCTGCTTCGCAGCAAGGCTTTTTTACAACAGTAGGCTGGAATTTTACTCCAAAATGGCAAATGCTTTTTAGATATGACTATTTTGACCCAAATACAAATATAAGCTCAAATTCAAAAACTGAGTACAGTGTCGGCTTAAACTATTTTATTTTTGAACAAAGATTAAAATTTGCGCTTAACTATGTGTTTAAAAACAATCAATACAATGACACAAATAGCAATGCCATCTATTTTTTGACACAATTTTTTATCTAAGAGCAACTTTTATTTTTCCAAGGTTTATTACAAATATGATTATATCACCGGTTAACATTAATAATTACAAATACAAGCCGAAAACAAATAATTTAGCGAGTCAACCTATAAAAATAGATAATAAACCAAGGTTTTCAGGTGGAAAATTATCCTCTTGCTGGTTAAATTTTATCAGAAAAGCAAAAAACGAAAAACAAGATCAAAGCATATTTTTTATAGATATGGACTATTATCAAAGAAACAAAAGCTGGGCTGAAAAAATGCTGCTTTTATCTCACGAAGCAGCAAAACAAATTAAACAAAAAGACTCGTTTGATTTAGTTTTAAAAACTATAACTGATAATGTCAGTAAAATAAATCATAATGATTTATACGGGAAATACAGACATTCGCCAAACGGTTTTTGTATATTAGAAAAACAACCAAATAGGGGTATAGAATATTTTTCAAGATATAAACATATTATGGAGTTAAATCATACAAATTACATAAAACCTAAAAGCAACAAAGAATACCCTAAGGCAAATACTTGTGAAATATATTTATTTAACTTAGACGGCGATTCTGAGGCAATACAAATAGATTACGGCATATACACAAGCTTATCAAATAAACCTTTATATGGTAAATGTTCAAATTTAGAACTAGCCAAAAAAGAATATGATAAATTAATTCAAATTGACAAGCCATCTTTAGCTCAAATTAATAAATCTTGCGCTACAATTAACTGGCTTATTGCTCAAGAATCTCCTTTTGTAAATGGAAGTGATTCAATTGCAAGGCTTTTAACCACTGCAATTTATTCTGCATATAATGTTAAACTTTCACCGCCTAAAAAGGGTATCAGTTTTGATTTTGAAGCGTTTTATTCTGACCTTGACGATTATATAAAAAAATATCCAAATTTATTCAGTCAAAAATTGTATAGAACAGCTTAGAATGATTAAAAATCAACTAAAAGTTAAACTAATAAGAAAATTTTGATTTTACGAACCGATTAGCCTAGTAGAATATTTATGATGAAAAATAAAACAAAACAGTCTTGTCCTTTATGCGGTTCAAAAGATGTATACATAACCGATAACAAAATAAGGGATAGTAAGGATTTAAAAGTTTTAAAATGCAGAAAATGCTCCATGGTTTTTTTGTCTTCTTTTGAACATATAAACCAAAATTTCTATGAAAAAGGTTTAATGCACTCACATAAATTTACACCGCAAAAGTGGTTAAAGATTTCAAAACAAGATGATTTAAGAAGATTTAAGATGTTAAAAGATAAGGCTAAAAACAAAAGCCTTTTGGATTTTGGCTGCGGTGCCGGCGGTTTTTTATTGTTTATGAACAATGTTTGTAAAATTAAAGGAATAGAAGCGCAAGAATCGCTTCAACCTTTTTTTAAAGAAAACAATCTTGAAGTTTATAAATCTGTTGATGAAATAAAAGAAAAATTTGACATAATTACTCTATTCCATGTTTTTGAACATTTAAAAGAGCCTCAAAAGATTATACAAAGCCTTTTAAATCTTTTAAAAAACAACGGGGAAATAATAATTGAAGTTCCCAATGAAGATGATATTCTTTTAAGTTTATATAAATGCAAAGCATTTGCTGATTTTACACATTGGAGTTGTCATTTATTTTGTTACAACAAAAAAACTTTAAAAAAATTCTTTTCAAAAATGAATGTCAAAATAAATTATATTAAGCCAATTCAAAGATATGGATTTGCAAACCATCTTCATTGGCTTATAAAAGGACAAAAAGGCGGACATAATTTATGGAAAAATTTGTCAGGTTGTGATTTTATTTATAAAAAAATACCAATTTTACTAAACAAAAGCGACACATTAATTATTAGTATTTCAAAACAAAAATAAGCTATATTATTTTTCGATTAAATTTATTTTGCGCTTTTTCCATTCCTTCATTTATCCAGCAATCAACCAATTTTACGGCTTCTTTTGCCATGATAGAAATTTTATTTAATTCATCAGACGTAAAATTAGACAATACAAATGAATCAATAGACATATTTTCACTAACAGGGCCAACACCAACTTTTAACCTGTCAAAAACATCTGTACCAATTCGATTTATAATTGATTTAATACCGTTATGTCCGCCGAAAGAACCGCTGCTTTTTAATCTGAATGTTCCAAAATCAATAGTTGCGTCATCATATATAACTAAAATATCCTTATTGGTAAGCTTATAAAAATTCATCATCTCAATTACCGCATTACCCGATAAATTCATATAAGTCTTGGGCAGAAGATATAAAATATCTCCTTTTTTTGCAAAAAAAGAATTAAATTTATCGCCCAAACTTACATTATGGTTTTTTAAAATTTCATCCATAATTAAAAAACCTGTATTGTGACGAGTTGTTTTATATTTAACCTCAGGATTTCCGAGTCCGATTAAAGCTTTCATTTTATTGTTTTCTTTCATTTTTTAAGAGTAATTTGAATTAATCTTTATTATCTATCTTTTTTGGTAATTAAAAAATAAACAAAAAAGGTTATTTGTAAAATAGCATACAAGACAGGGTAAAATCAACCAAATGAAAAATATTCAAAATAGTATAAAACAAACGCAAGAGCAAAAGAAAAGTTCTAAATTAGTATATGATTTTTTAGAAAAAACAAAACTTCATAAAAAAGAATTCGCACAAATGATAGGTGTTACACTTTCTTACGTTTACAATTTAATAGATGAAAATATACCTTTTTCAACTCGCTCTATTACTTTAGAAAGAATTGCAACAGTAATGGATATAAACCCGGAGGAATTTATAGAATATCAAATTCCTTCTGATGTTGTGCAATACAGTGAAAATCTGTTAATGTTAAAAGATTTAATCAAGTTCAATAAAATGACAACTCTTGATTTTTTGAAAATGTTTGAAAGAAAAAAAAGACTTGAACTTGTTGACATTTTAAGAGGTGCAAAACCTATACAAATTGATTACCAAGAATTAAAACAAATTGCAAATGTCTTAAACATGTCAAAAGATGAGCTTTTCACTCTTTGGAAAACAAGGATGATTGAATACCTCGAAGAAGGCGGATTAAACATAGCAAAAAACAAAGAATTAATTGATTCTATGTTTGAATGTGCACACAATTACATAAATATAAAGTAATAAAACTTTACGAAAAAAATGTTCTTGCTTGACTTTATAAAGAACTCTTTATAACATGATGACAAATATCGTATAAATTTATAAGGTGAAGCATGAAAGGTTCAACACTACACAGATCAGGTTTAACTCGTGAAAAAATGGGTGTTTTGGCAAGCTTATCTCAAACAGATAAAAAAGCACACACCAAAAATCAGTTAAATCATTACTACAGGAATGCAAAATCCAAAGAATTAGATCTTCTTTGGGGCGGCGTTCAAAGAGGAATGCAAAAAGTTCACAGTGTAACAAAGACAAATGCGCAAAAATCCCCAATGGCATACCTAACAATTGGCTTTATTGCCGGCGTATTATTTATGTGTTGTGTTACATTTGCTATTTCTATATTTTCTATGACTCCAAAAACAGAGCCAATAGAAGATACTAAAACAAATGTTGCCGTAATTGGTACTGACACTGTAAGCGAAACCACACCCGAGGTTGTTTCAACCAATGAAAAATATGTTGTAAAACAAGGTGATACGCTAAACGGTATTGCATACAGATTTTACGGAAAATATGACGAGGAAAAAATATTAGAAATCCAAAGAATTAACAATATTACAAATCCTCAAGCAATTAGAATAGGTCAAGAATTACAAATACCTGTTTCAAGATAAATTAAAACATTACTAAATTAAAAAACCTGCCAAATAAGACAATGAGGCAGGTTTTTTATTATACTTTTTTATAAATATAAATAGTATTTTATAACATTGTTTATACCTTATAAATCATTTATAACCATATAAATGAGAGGTTAAAATGAAAAAAATACTTTTAGCGATATCCGTTTTCATGCTGTTTAATTACAATTATTCCTTTGCCGATGTAATTTCAGGCAAAATCGACCATGATGAATTAAATATCAAAAATAAAATTATAGATTCAAAGACAAAACAAGGTTTGAGTAATGCAAAAATAACTATTCCCGAATTGCATTATACTACTTATTCCGATAAAGACGGATCATTTCAACTAAACGCCGATGTAAGCGATAAAACAGTTCTTTTTGTTGAAAAAGAAGGCTACAAAGTTTTTTCTCTTACTGTAGATAACAGTGTTTTAAAAAATCCTCTCAAACTTGGAATTGAACAATCAAGCCCCTTTGATTTTCAAATCAGCGACGGGGTTATTCACCTTGGAGATAATCTATATTCAGACAATTCAGCCAATTCAAATGAATTTCAATTTAGCGCAAATGGTCCTTATTTTGCCAAAAAATTTAAAAGACCCGCTTCAGGCGGTCAAGACGTAGTTTTAAAAATAGGCACAATCATTGGACTTGACACCAAAAAAGCTAAAATGGCAGGTCAAAACAGAATTGCAAAAGTTTATTCATCTCCCATGGAAGTTCTTGTAAACGGACATAAAATATCAAACATAGAATTAAACGGAGACAATATAGAAATTTTAATTCCGTCAAGTGTTTTAAAAAACGATAATGAGTTAATTATTCAAACAGGAAGAAATCTATTTCAAAAAGAATATGTTGACTATGATGATTGTGAGCTTGCCAACATACGAATTGAAGTAAGAGAAAAAAGTTTTTATGCAAGACACTAGTTTTATAGTATAATCTTGCTATGATAAAACCAAGAAAGACTATTGAAAATATTTCTCCGTATGAAACGGATAGATATCAACAAAATTGGCGATTAAAACTGGACTCAAACGAAAACATATACGGATGTTCAAATAATATCATCAGCGCAATTAAAAATATTAATCCGAAAGATATATCGTTATATCCTTGCTATGGTGCAGTAACAGATAAATTGGCGTCAAGATATAAAGTTGATTATAATAATATTTTAATTACAAACGGCTGCGATGAGGCATTGAATATCATAGTAAACACATATATAAATGAAGATGACGAATTTTTATTGTATAATCCGTCTTTTTCAATGCCTGTATTATATGCAAAAATTTACGGCGCAAAAATTAAATATATCGACTATAGTGAAAAATTTATTTTTAACCCTCAAGATGTTAAAAATAATATTACAAATAAAACAAAAATATTCTATCTTGCAACCCCTAATAATCCGACAGGAGAAATAACAAAAGCAGCAGTGGTTGAAACTTTAATAAAAGAATATGAAAACATCCTTTTTCTTTTAGACTGCACATACACCAATTTTGCTCAATATGTTGCATTTGAAGATTACATTGATTTAGCAAAAAAATACAATAATGTTGTTGTGGTTAAATCAATGTCAAAAGATTTTGCTCTTGCAGGATTAAGATTTGGTTTTGTGATTTCAAATAACGAAATAATAAGAAATTTAAGAAAAATAGCTTCACCATATAATGTTAATGCTATCGCACTGAACTGCGCAATAAGCGCACTTAACGACGAAAAGAAATTTTATGAAATAAAAGAAATTAATATAAAAGCAAGAGATATGTTATTTGAAGGGTTGGAAAAATTAGGATTTAAGCCCTACCCATCTGAAGCAAATTTTATATTATGCGATTTTGGACCATATTGCGATTTTTATTATGAAAAATTGAAAAAAAACGGAATAATTGTAAGAAATTATCCTAAAAACTCAATAATATGTAATTGCCTTCGAATAACCGTTCCTACAACAGGCGGAGTAAAGTATATTCTTGAATTATTACATAAAAAAGATATGCTAATTTTTGATATGGACGGCGTAATTTTTGATGTAAGAAATTCATACACAAGCGCAATCAGAGAAACCTTTAAACATTTTGCAAAAAAAGAAATATCTTTAGACGAAGTAATAAAAGTTAAATCAAAAAGCGGAATGAACTGCGATTGGGATGCAACAAAATATCTTTTGGAAAGCCAAGGAATTAATGTTGACATTGAAGATATTATAAATGTATTTCAAAATTTATTCTACAATCCAAACGACAAATCAAAATCATATTTAATTGATAAGGAAGAATTGTTAATTAATAAAAAATCTTTTGAAAAACTATCCGAAAAATATGATTTAGTGATATTTTCAGGCAGATTAAAAGATGAAGTTTTATATTCATTAAAAAAATATGACATAGATAAATATTTTTATTATTTTATAACAAGTGATGATTTGCCAAAAAATATGCTAAAACCCCACCCCAAGGGAGTGTTAGAAATATTGGAACATTGTCCTCATAAATCTATAAAATATATAGGCGATAGTATAGATGATATTATTGCAGGTAATTCAGCAAACGTTGAAATGATTGGAGTTATCCCCAAAGGAGCTGATTCTGCTATAATGACTAACAACTTCAGACATCTTGGTGTAAAATACATCATTAATGACATTAAAGATATTGTAAATTTTTTGGAAAATATAGAGAAAAATTATGCAAAGACAAATTGAAAAAGCAAGAACCACAAAAGAAACAGACATAAAAATAAAAATTAATTTAGACGGAGACGGAATATATTCCATTAATACTCCTTGTAGGTTTTTTAACCATATGCTTGAACAATTAAGCGCACACAGCAATGTTGATATTAATCTTTGCGCAAATGCTCTTGACAATAACTTTCATCATCTTGTTGAAGATTGTGCAATAGTTCTTGGGCAAGCAATAAAAGAAGCACTTAGTGATAAAAAAGGAATTAAAAGATATTCAAATATAATTCTTCCTATGGACGATGCTTTAATTTTATGCGCACTGGATATTTCTCAAAGACCTTATTTTAAATGCAGCGTTGATATCAAAGAAGAAAAAACAGACGATTTTGAAACTGTTTTATTTTATCACTTTTTTAATACTTTATCTTACAATATGGGTTTATGCTTGCATATAAAAATGCTCGATGGTTACGATTGTCATCATATGATTGAAGCTGCCTTTAAGGCATTTGCAAAATGCTTAAATGAAGCAATTAAAATTAATGGAGATAAAATTCCATCTACAAAAGGCTTATTGTAAAAAGAACATATCTATGTTTAGATTAATTGTTCATTAAAAAAATGAACAATTTTTTTTGTGTGTCGTTATACAAAATGTAATACATTTTAAAACCACACAATAAACCATTTAAGTTATGTAAGGAGTCTTAATTATGAACCAAGAAAACGAAAAGAAAACTGAATGCTTTTGCAAAAGTGAGTTTTTCAGAAAATTCTTAGTTGTTGCACTGGGAACATTTGTAGGTGCTTTTTGTGCTTTGAGCTTATTTTTTGCTCTAAATAAACCGCCAATGCCCCCAATACCTCCAATGCCGTATGGTCCCGGCTATGGATATCATCAAATGCACAAATGCGATTGTATGCATCATAAAAAAATGATGATGAAAAAATTTATGAAACATCACAAAGATTTTAAAAAACCAATCGAACAAAAAATTCCAGATACTGAAGACTAATTTGAAACCCAAAGTTAAAAAGACCGCAAAACGGTCTTTTTTCTTTTAAAAAAACTTGAAATTTAAAATTTTTTATGAGAAAATTAACTTACGGTTTACACTGTTAAACTAAAATTAAATATTTGTGGCAAGGTAGCTCAGCTGGCTAGAGCGTACGGCTCATACCCGTGAGGTCGAGAGTTCGAGTCTCTCCCTTGCTAATAAAAAGAGGCTTAGAAATAAGCCTTTTTTTTAATGCCAATCGAGAATTTGTGTGTAATTTAACGACCGGTTTTATTTGTACGGATACTTTGATTATTTTGGTAATAGAAATATAAAATCTTATTTAATTTTTATCATTTTATAATTTTTTTATAATGCAACCAACAAAAATTTTACTCGATATTTTATTTAAAATTTTTTATGTTAACAACCCTGTGCTTAATTAATCTTCATTATATCATAAGGAAGATTTTCAACAGCTTTAGCAAATTCATCAAGAGCTTTTTGAATATCGGGTAAATCTTGTGGTTTTAATTGAGGATAAAATGATTGCCAAATGCCATCTTGTAAGAAATATTTAATATCAATATATTGTTGTTTATCTACTGCAATATTTTTAAATGCATTGATAAATTTAATCACAGTAT
>CALVET010000007.1 GCA_944326675.1 Candidatus Gastranaerophilales bacterium | reverse complement strand
AATGGTGCCCTGGGCCAGACTTGAACTGGCACGAAGTTATTAGCCTCATCGGATTTTAAGTCCGACGTGTCTACCGATTCCACCACCAGGGCATTTATAAAATTTTCAAATATTACAAACTTTGCTTGTTAATCTTACAATAAAAAAATTCTATTGTCTAGTTATTTTTTTCTAAAATTTCATTCATAGCGTCAACCATCTCGTCAACGTCTATCCCATGCACTTTTGCGCCTGCTTCTAAATTTTCAAATCTGGCAGCAGCACATCCAATACAGCCCATGCCATATTTTGCAAAAACTTCTAAAGTTTCAGGATGTTTAACAACTATATCCATTATGCCCATATCTTTTGTGATTTTTTCCATAATTCCTTGCCTTTTTTTAGTTTTACATTAATAAAATACCATGGAAAATAAAAATAATTCAACTTTTTATTCAATAGGATTAAAAACGCTAAACAGATACCTTATAAAACAAAGTTATGCCTTTAACCCTAAAGCATGGAATTTATTGATCAGATTCAAAATTTTTCTTGAGCAATTTCTCAAAATCAGATGGTTTAACATCCTTGATAAAATCTTTAAATTCTGCGGTTTCTTGCTCATCTTTTTCAACATCAGTTGATACAAGTCCTGTTGCTAGGACATTTGTTGTAACAAATATCGGAACATCTGCACGAAGTGCTATTGCAATAGCATCAGACGGTCTTGAATCAATTTCAATTTCTTTTTGTAAATCAGAATTAAACATGATAATTGATGCAAAATATGTTTGATCATCGACATCGTTAATTTCAACTCTAACAATTTCAAAACCTGTTTTTTGTGCAATTTGCGTAAATAAATCATGCGTCATTGGTCTTGTTGAAGGAATATTTTCGATTTTTCTGATTATTGCGCTTGCTTCTGCTGAACCTATCCAAATAGGCAATGCTTTTCTATTTTCTATATCATTTAAAACAACGATGGGCGAGCCTGTTCTAGTATCGAGTGCTATACCCATAACTCTCATTTCAATCATGGTAATCTCCTTTAATGTTTCTATTGTAACATCAATATAAAGATAAATTTACAAATATTTAAACTATTTTTTAAAAAATTATACTATAATATAAAATGAAAAAGAGGAGAGGTAGATGAAAAGCGTTAATATATTATCTTTTTTAGATCAAAAAACTCGTGAGCTTGAAAACTGTGTAGCACTTGGAACAAGAACAAATCTCGGCTGGTCAGAATTAACCTATAAAGGACTAAGTGTTCTATCAGAAAAAGTTGGAAGCTATTTAATTTCACTTGGCATGAATAAAACTGATAAAGCAGCTATAATTTCAGAATCAATGCCTGAGTTTGGCGCAGTAATATTTGGCTCATTTCTTGCAGGTGTGACAATAGTACCTCTCGATGTAAAATTAACAATCCATGAATACACACATATTCTTACAGATTGTTTGCCAAAAGTTATTTTTACATCAGAAACATATCTTGAAACAGCAAAAAAAATAAAAGAAGTAGTTCCATCAATTGAAAATATAGTAATAATTGACAGCAAAAAAACAAACGATGAATATACAAACTTATATGCAATAGAAGCAAATCCAGAGCAAAAATGGCGTCATCAAAGACTTGATAAGACTGCTATGATTGTATATACATCAGGAACAACAGGAAACCCAAAAGGCGTTGAAATTACATATAGAAATATTTTAAGCCAAGTTAATTCAATAGGAAAATGCTTTGATATAGGTCCCAGTGATTCAACACTTTCATTTTTACCAATGAACCATCTGTATGAAATTTCTGTTGGTTTTATGTCATTTTTAAACAAAGGTGCTTCAATCTATTATTCTCATAGCTTAAAGCCAAAAGACATCATGTCTGTTATGAACACTAAAAAGATTTCTTTTATGGCAACTGTTCCATCATTCTTAAAGCTGTTAAAATCAACACTTGAAGCAGAAATAAGACAATATGGACCTTTCAAAAAAAGTTTCTATAATTTAAAATATGCAATTGCAAGCACATTAAAAAATGACTTCATTTCAAAATTATTCTTTAGAGAATTAAGAATGAAATTTGGTCCAAAATTTAAGTTTTTCTTATCAGGAGGAGCTCCCTTAGAGCATGAAGTTGGAAGATTTTTTGAAACAATTGGTGTAACTATATATGAAGCGTACGGACTGTCAGAAGCAAGCCCTGTTGTTTCAGTAAACAGACCAAAATATAGAAGACTAGGTTCAGTAGGTAAAGCGCTACCGGATGTAAAAGTTAGAGTAGATAGCAAAACTCAAGAGCTTCAAGTTATGGGCGAAAATGATATGAAAGGTTATTATAATAAACCCGAAATGACAAAAGAAGCATTTACACAAGACGGCTGGCTTAAAACAGGAGATATAGCAAAAATATCTAAACATGGATTTATCTATATTACAGGCAGATTGAAAAACATGATTGTTTTATCAGGCGGTAAAAAGGTATTTCCGGAAGAAGTTGAAGCGGTTTTATCAAAAAGTGCATTAATTGAAGAAGTATTAGTGTATTCAGAAAAAAGAAAAACGGGTTCAAAACAAGGAAGCGAAGAAATAGTTGCTAAAATCTACCCAGGCAAAAAAGCAGTAGAAGAACACTCAAAAGAAGAATTAGAAAAACTTGTTCGCTCCGAAGTTAAAAGATTGTCGCTTGAATTATCACAATACAAACGCCCGACAAATATAGAAGTATCTTTTGAACCACTGCCAAGAACAGGTATTTCAAAGATTTCAAGAAAAGCAGTAGTTGCAACAAAATAAAAAAGGCTCTATAAAGAGCCTTTTTTAATAACAATTATTTAATTATTTTAAATCATTTACAATTTCAGAAGTCAATTTTTCAAGTTCTGAAATTTGATTTTCTTTAAGTGTTGATTTTATTGTTAATTTATCTTCGATAAATTTTACATCTTTTAAATTCTCTAATGTTTTTTTAATATTATCGCCACAATTGCAAGCCCAAGAGCCATTTTCAATAATAGCAAAAGTGCGATTTTGTAAATTGTGAGCTACAATATCAGATAAAAACTGTTCCATTTTGACAAAAATACAGTTATTATATGTAGGAGAAGCTAGAACAATATGAGAATACTTAAATACATCAGATAAAATATAAGAATAATGAGTCATAGATACATCATACATTTTTATATTTTTAACACCCTTTTTAGCTAATTCAAAAGCTAATATTTCAGCGCTATTTTGAGTTCCGCCGTATACACTTGCGTATGCTATTAAAACAGAATTTAATTCAGGAGTATAGCTTGCCCATTTTGAATAATATTCAACAATATTAGAAATATTTTCTTTTAAAATTAAACCATGCAAAGGGCAAATTGCTTTAATTTCAAGATTTTTAGCTTTATTTAAAAGCATATTTACTTGAGCGCCGTATTTACCTACGATATTTGAATAATATCTTCTATATTCATCAATTTTTGAAGCAAAATCTACTTCGCAATCAAAAATATTTCCATTCAACGCACCAAATGAACCAAATGCATCTGCTGAAAATATAATTTTATCTGTTTTATCGTAAGTTACCATTACTTCAGGCCAATGAACCATAGGCGCCATCATAAAAGTTAGCTCATGTTTTCCTATTGATAAAACATCCCCTTCTTTTACAACAACGAAATTATTTTCAATATCAAAATCAAAATCAAAAAATTGAAATAACATTTGTTTTGCTTTTTGAGAACAAACAATTTTAATATTTTTATATTTTTCAATAACTTCTTT
>CALVET010000006.1 GCA_944326675.1 Candidatus Gastranaerophilales bacterium | reverse complement strand
CCATTCTATCGGAATTTTTATGATGAACACCAACAGATAAATATCTTTTATTTATAGGGTCTTTAGAATCATACCCTATTTCTAATACACCAAGATTATTTGTACAAGGCACGCTAAAAGCAATAGAATAGTCTTTAAATTTACCATTTTCAGGCAGACCTCTTAAGCTATAATCATAAATAGCATCTTTTGCCCTTATTACCATATTTTTAATTCGTTCTTCTTGCGGTAATTCCATAATTTGCTCTTTTGTGAGTGCTTTAAAATTTAATGTATAATTTTGTTTGTTATTGTTTACGTTCATATTTTACCCTTTTGATTATATCACACTATTTAGCTTTTTTTAATTCACTAAGTCCTTCTATGCTCAATTTGTACAATTCTTCATCGCTAAGTCCAAATTCAGACATAAAATCTTGTATTTTAGGTTCTTTCATAATTAAATCAGACATATTATCACCGCTTGGCATTAAACCAAGCTCATTAAGCCTTGTATATTTATACACTTGATTTAAATATTCATTATACTTTTTATAAGCATCATCTGATAAACTTTTTACCACTTTGTAAACAGAAGAATATTTTGGATCATTTTTACTTATTTTTCCTGTTCTTATATCGTAAGGAATATGTTCAACATCAGCAACCGAATTTAATTCCGTACCTCTGATTTGTAATTCACCAAGACCTATTGAATTATCCGGCAATTCATGAAGAATATTCATTTGAGCTGAACCATAACCTGAAGATTTAATAGCTTTATCATTATTAATAATTGCATATTGAGTTTCTCCGGAGTTAAATTCATCAATCAAGCCAATTTGACTACTTTGTTTTTTTGTAACTACTTTTAACTTTTCACCCGTTACCTCATAATAAGTTTCAGCTATTGCTGCAAGTTGGCTATTTGTAAAATAAGAAATTTCGCCATTTCCATAGTTGTTAAATTCTGTTATTGTAATTTCATTATTTTTTATTGCATTTAGCAAGGCTTCATAAACTTCATTGTTTTGAATTGCTTTAAGCTCATCTACAACATAATTTTCACAACCTTCTATAATATTAACAATTTCTTCAGGACAAACGGCTTTATTGCCATTCATATAAGCTATAAATTGTTCATAAGTTACATCAGTATCGCTGAAAGCTTCTTCAATAACTTCTTTTGCTTCATTTACACCAATGCTTTTCATCTGCACTCTTGTACCAAGAGCGTCACTGACTGCTTCATAAGCAGTATCAACATCAAGAGATGAAATTTTACCGTCTTGAAATTTATTTGTTATCTTTTTAAATGTAGATTCAAAACTCTTGGGTCTACCATCCACATCTTTAACAGATTTTAATTGAGAGAAAATTCTTTCAATATCATCGATAGCAACAGCACTAGATTCTTCATACAATTCAGCTAAATAATAAGCGCTATCAAGAGCTTCATCCAGGTTATCTTGAGATAATTTTAATTGTTCAAAATCAAGTGTAGATAGTAATTTTTTTTGCGCATTTTCTTTAATTACTTCATCGCTTAATTCTTGCACTACTTGTTGTGTTGCTTCTTCTTGTATTATTTCACTTGTTTCTTTTGAAACAGTTTGTGTAATTTCTTGCGTAGCTTGTTCAACAACTTCTTTTTGGATTGTATCGCTTACTTCATCTGATATAGTTTCACCAAGCTCTTTATTTGCCTGCTCAATTACCTCTTGAGCCATTTCAGCCTGCAATAAATCGCTTGTTTGTTTTGCTAATGTATCAGCTAAAACATCACTTTGCGAGCCAATGATACTACTTCCGATTTTATTTCCGATTTTAGAAAAAAGATTAAAACCGCCATCAATCAAAGGAGAAGCTACAACACCGCCAAGAGAATTAACTAACATATCCTTTGGAATATCTTCAATTCGACCCTCAGCTAAAGCACGGGAAAAACCGTCTGCAGCCCCTGATAAACCGCCATCTATGGCACAATCCACCGCTCTTGATAACAATTTTGCTGATGTTTGCCCTAAAAGACTCTTTGTTGTAGTTTCTAATGCTTCGCAACCAAGCGCTTTCATTACAGCAGTACCGCCAGCACCACCTAGAGCATTTGATATTGGACCCATAGCGCCGTTTATACTACCTGTTATTGTGTCGTATCCAAAATCAGCTAAAGTATATTCCTTTTCATTTCCTAAACAATCTGATGCTTTTAGAGCAGTCTTAACCACTGCACCAGATGTTGCAGCTAAACCGATTCCTGCTCCTATCATTCCAAGTGAAGCTCCTGCTGTAAATGGGGCAGCGCAAATTCCTAAGGTAGTCCCTAGTGCCACAACGCCGACAGACACTATGCCTGAAGCTATATCAGCCACAACATCGATTGACATTTGCTGACCTTGTGTATAATTATAGAGCTTTTCACCTGCTAAGGTTGAATCCTTTAAAGTTAGCTCGCCACTAGCTAAAAGCTCAATTTCATCAGAAGTTAACTCTCTGCCTGTTATATTTTTATAAACCTCTTTTAAATCAGATTCTTTATTTTCAAATTTTTCAAGCTCATCTTTTGCTTTATTTATTTCATCAAGCGCTTTATTTGAAGAAGCACCAAAATTAAAAGTATTTTTTACCCAATCCCAAGCGCCTGATATCCAACCGTTTGAGTTTTTTGCTTCGTTATATTGATTTTCCAATTCAACTATTTGATTATTTAAGGTTTCATAAATAATATTCTGTATATTTTCATCTTCAACATCATATTTAACATCAAGCGCAACGCTATTAGTATCTGAATTTTGAGAAAAATAATTTTCTTCTGCTTCAGATAAAGCACTGCTTGAAGATGTTGATGAGACACCATTAACACCATTTAAGCCGATATTAAATTTTGAATAATCATAAGACATTTTTCTAACCTTATATAAGGTTAATCGGCTATTTAGAGCTTAAAATTAATCAAATTGGGTTATTTTTTACAAAAATTCACAAAATATGATATTATAGATTTAAAAGGAGTAATATCTTATGGCAAGAATTTTGATTTCTATGAAGGATGCTTTTTTAAAATCAATAGATGAAATGGCTCAAACAGAGCAAAGAACACGCTCTGAGCTTATAAGAGAAGCATTGAGAGCATACATTAAAAAAGCAAGAATAAATTCTCCTAAAAAAGCTCAAGAAAACGCTAATCTGCTTGAGAATTTACTAGATTAATCATATACACTTGCAACTCTAGCGGCTCTAAGGTAGCTTCTATATTTTCTTGATTTAATTGAGGATGTTTTTTTGTATTTATTAGAGAAAATAAATTCTCTTTTTCAAGATATTTTGTTTTAATTATAGCTTTTTGCTCATTTTTTTCATCCAAAGAACCAATTACAACAAGCTCTTTTTCTTTATTAACGATTGAATAAGCAAAAACTTTTTCGTTATTTGTTTTTAAAAGAGTGAATTTTCCATTGTTTATCAAATCTTGATTTCTTTTTCTAAAATCAATCGCTCTTAAGTATTTTTGTTTTAATCTTGGATATTTTGCTCTAATCGGAGCGCTATAATTAAATATATCAAACATTCCGGAATGAACAAAATAATATTCATCATCAGTGTAGCTTTTTAGAGCTTTTTTACCTTCGTAAGAATATGTATAATCATCTCCAACGCTAAAACCATCCAAAAAATACATGTTAGAAGGTAATGTCGTGTTCAACCACAAAATCATATTCCAATAATTGACACCTCTTAATATTGGTGCTTGCTGATCATGTGTTGCAAAAGCAGAAATTGTTGATTTACCTTTATTTCTATCCAGCACTTTTTGATTTTTGATAATTTTATTATCAAATTCTTCTTTTGTTTTTACATTTTTAAAATCACTCCAAGAAGCATAATAACTATCAAAACCTGCATCTAATAATTCATCAACACTTGAATAATTTTCAACTAAACCTTTAGCAGGATTATCCCATTCAATATTTGCTTCTGCTAAAAAGAAAAAGTCTTTGTTCTTTTCTCTTGCATAGCTAATAACATCAGCCCAAAACTCTTTAGGCTTAATTGCCGCAACATCAGCTCTAATTCCATCAAAGCCTAAATTTATAGCCATATCAACAAAAGACTTAAAATTATTTAAATTTGCTTCATTTAAGGTCTTATCGTCATTATAAATTTTAAAAAGTCGAACATCTGTCCAATCAGCAGGAATTTGAGGCTCTTTTCTATCGTTCAACATAAACCATTCGGGTCTTTTTAGCGTCATATCAAAAGAACCGCAGCTTGGCAAGTCGACAATAACGTTCATATCAAGTGCATGTGCTTCATCAATAAATTCTTTTGCTTCTTGATATACGGTTTTATCGTTATTTTTTTCATCTAATTCATCTGCAATTTTATTAAATTCATCCATAGCATACAATGAACCTGCGCTGCCTAAGGCTTTTAATTTTCCGCTCGGAGTAATAGGAAGCAAATAAATCGTATTTATGCCATTTCTGGATAATTCTTTAAGTTTATCCTTAGCAGATAAAAAAGTACCTATTTTTTCACCTTTTTCAACATCGATAATGCCATTTGAATTTTTATCAACAGAGGCAAAATTTCTTATATTTATAGTATAAATTACTGCTTCATTGTTTTTAAAAAGCTCTCTTATATTCTCCCTTGCTTGAACAGT
This sequence comes from Candidatus Gastranaerophilales bacterium, assembly GCA_944326675.1. Lineage (GTDB taxonomy): Bacteria > Cyanobacteriota > Vampirovibrionia > Gastranaerophilales > Gastranaerophilaceae > RUG14156. The sequence continues at coordinate 1,037 of CALVET010000006.1, read as the reverse complement.
GCAAGAAAATAATAAAACTATCCCCAAAAATAATATTCTTCTCATAATATAAAAGTATATAAGAAAAATAAATTTATTGTATAATAATTTAAGTATTATGGGTATCTTAGGTTAAATCAATTATGAAAAATATTTTTTCTACTCTAAAAGGAGACGACATATTTCAATCATCAAAACCTGCTTCAATAAGCGCTTTTTTGCTTGTAGCAATAATAATCACATCCTTATTATCAGTTAGATATTATCTATTGCAAGACATTGTAAAAAATGGTATTGCAACAAAAACAATTATCGCAAAAAACACCTTTCAAGTAGTAGACAGACAAAGAACAGAATTAATCAAAAGAGAAGTTGCAAACAAAATAAAGCCCATAATTGTACCTGTTGAAGAAAGCTATATTGAAAGCGATTTAGATAGAGCTATATCAAAAATAGAAAAAATAAAAAATGAAAAAGTTTCAACAGAAACAAAAAAGAAAGAACTTTATAATTTATTAAATGTGAGCAATATTACAAGAAAAAATAACGCAATATCTTATATTTTATCATCTAACGATTCATCACTATCATCAGCATTTGCAAGTACTCACCAAGTATTAAAAGAGCTTTTAGCAATAGGCGTTTTTGATAGTGACATAGGAAGTTTTGCGTCCGAAGCAGAAATAAACAAAATCCTTGGAACACACACAAAAAAAGCACAATATCCGCTAATTATAAGTTTGATTGAACATAGTATCATCCCTAATTTAATTATGGATGATTATGCAACAGAAATCGCAAGAAAAAATGCTAGAAATGCGGTAAAACCCTACACTGTTACATTCAAAAAAGGGGATACTATTCTTCAAGAGGGCGAAAAAGTAAGCACACTTAAAAAAGATGCCCTAAAACAATCTGGCTACAATGCCTTTGAATTAAATAAAACAGGCGTATTTGGCATTTTTGCTTTAGTTTGTTTAACAATGTATTCATTAATTTTATACATTAAACAATACGAAAAAAAATACTATACACCAAGATATATGCTCTATATTGCA
>CALVET010000005.1 GCA_944326675.1 Candidatus Gastranaerophilales bacterium | reverse complement strand
ACTTGCCTTGACTTTTTAGCATGTCTTTTTTATCATAGAAGAATAGGTTGAGGCGACATGGCCAAGTGGTAAGGCAGGAGCCTGCAAAGCTCTTATCCCCAGTTCGAGTCTGGGTGTCGCCTTTTTTAAAACTTAAGCAATGTTTTTCATTATTTCTTTTTCGTCTTTTTCAACTATTTCAGCAGGATATCCGGCATGATGAAGCTTTGGAAGCAGCCAATCAGCACTGTATTCAACAAAATTAGGATTATCATCATCCGTATCTACGCAAATAAATGTCACCTTGCCGTCTGCATCTTTTTTGTAATCCACTATGGTAATTTCATGACCGTTAATTATTCTGTTTGCAGGACCTTCAAGAGTCGGATTATAATCCAAAGAAGCAGTTCTGCCTGAGGTTTGATTTGTTAAAACATAACCTATTATAACATTGTCGCCTTTGTCAATTGTATCTGTAATATGCTTTTGCATTTTATCAAACGAACAATTGTAGCTGATTAAATTTTGATCATCATCAACATTTTGATAAATAAGAGAAGTAATTTCTTTATTTTTAAGCACTGATTCGACGTATGTTTTTTCAACTTCAATTAAGCCAGCCGGAGTATCAGACAATGAATCGTAATTATTTTGTGTTCCCATTTGCATAAGAGTGCTTTGAATTAAAACATCGACAATGCTTCTTTCGCCTTTATCATAATATTTTTCTTGAATTTTGGCTCTAATATAAGCATTGTTATCAGGTGCTATTTTTAATCTTACTTTATCAAAAGAAAAAGCTTCTTTTTTTGCGTCCATTATTTGAAGAATTGTAATTGCTTCAAGAGGATTTTTTGATAAGGATTTTAATTTTAAATCTACATCAACAGACTTAGCTTCACTTGAAAGACCTGAAACCCAACGGGTAAATTCAGCAGGTGATCTGTCTGCAAAATCGACCTCATTTGATGCTGCAGCACAAGTTGCAGAAGCTTCAACATCCATTAAAGACGGGTCTTTTTTTACAGGGTTATCATCAGGAAGACTTGCTAAAATTGCCTTTTTTTCATTTTCCGGAATATCACCGAAAGTTTGAGTTAAAACCCTCGGATTACACAAGATATCCAAAGTTGCAGAAATTATCTTTTTTGCATCAAAATCACAAGCTCTTTTTTTAGTTGCAATATCATACAAATTATCCAAAGTTGAAGAGCCGTCATTTGCAGTTTTTGAAATTAATCTGCCGGTTTTTAATAAATAATCCAACTGTGCGGCACAATTTAAATTTTCAGAATTTGAACTTACAGGGACATCTTTTAAATAATTTAAAAGATAAACATATTTTTGTGTATCTAAAGAAGACAGTTTAGTATTTATATTTGAATAGGCAAGAACATTGTTTGCACCGACAGCAGAATTTTGCACCGGTGATGTTACGGCATTTGAAACTTGATTATTTATTCCCGACTGCTGAGGTTGAAAATATAGATTTTTATTATAGTTATTTTCTAAAATTCCTATACTATTAATCATAGTACATTACTAACCTATTTTCTTTATATTTAAATAAAAACATTAAAATAAAAAAAATTGATATTTATTAAAAATATATTAACACATTATAAATTTTAATATACAATTAAATTAATAAGATATAAATAATGAGGCTGAAATGATAAACAAACTACAAAACAGGGATATTTTAAACGCAATAAATACAATTGATTGCGAAATAGAAGCTATAGAAGAACTAAAAAATACGCTTGATGACAGCCTCACAAAAGCACTGGACTTAATTGAACAGGCAAAAGGAAGAATTATATTAACAGGGATGGGGAAATCAGGACATATTGCCAAAAAAATTGCAGCCTCATTGGCTTCAACAGGAACTCCCTCATTTTTTATGCATCCGGCTGAAGCAAGCCACGGCGATTTGGGAATGGTGACAGAAGAAGATGTTATTATAGCCATTTCAAACAGCGGTGAATCAAGAGAACTGATTGACGTTCTTAATTATTCAAAAAGATTTGGTATTAAACTTATTGCAATAACAAAGAATCCCGAAAGTTCACTGGGTAAAGCGGGCGATATCGTTCTTAAACTGCCTCAAGCAAAAGAAGCTTGTCCACTGGGATTAGCACCTACATCATCCACAACCGCCACACTTGTTTTAGGCGATGTTATAACAGTAGGAATGATTGAAAGAAAAGGTTTTTCAAAGGCACAATTTAACCAAAGACACCCCGGCGGCAAACTTGGTTCAATCCTTCAAAGGGTTAAAGATTTAATGCATACGGGAGATGAAATGCCAATATTAGAAGAACATTCAACCCTTAAAGAATTAATTTTGGAAATGACATCAAAAAGACTCGGCTGTGTAGGCTTAATCAATAAAAACGGCGAATTGACGGGCATATTTACAGATGGGGATTTAAGAAGGTGTATTGAAAAAAATGCGCAAAGCGCTCTTGCAATTGATATCATGACCAAAAACCCGACAACTGCAACAAAAGACATGTTTACATCAGAAGCGGTTAAAATTATGAACGACAAAAAAATTACAAATATGTTTGTTGTAGAAAATAAAAAACCAATCGGTGCAATCCATATCCATGATTTATTGAAAAACGGTGCAGCTTAATTAATCATGCTTTTTAATTTCTTGATTTCGTCTCTTAATTGAATTGCACGCTCAAAATCAAGCAATTTTGCAGCTTTTTGCATATCTTTTTCCAGTTTATCCAACAATTTTGGTAAATCTTTGATATCAACATTATATTCAGCCATTTGCTCGGCGACAACATCTTCAACGCTTCTGTAGCTTTGAACTAAAGATAGCAGGTTGTTCTGAACTGATTTTTTAATCGTTCTTGGGGTAATATTATGTTTTTTATTATAATCAAGCTGTATTTTTCTTCTTCTCATGGTCTCTTCGATGGCTACATGCATTGAATCAGTAATTTTATCAGCATACATTATAACTCTTCCATCCGCATTTCTGGCACTTCTGCCGATAGTTTGAATTAGAGAAGTTTCACATCTTAAAAAGCCCTCTTTATCAGCGTCCATTATTGCAACTAAAGATACCTCAGGCAAATCCAGCCCTTCTCTTAAAAGATTAACTCCGACTAAAATATCAAACTCTCCAAGTCTTAAATCTCTCAATATTTCAACTCTTTCGAGAGACTTCACTTCGCTGTGCAGATATCTGACTCTTAAACCTTGGTTTTGCAAATATGTTGATAATTCTTCCGCCATTTTTTTAGTCAAAGTAGTAACAAGGGTTCTGTCACCTTTTTTTGTAGTTTTTTCAATTTCTTTAATTAAATCTTGAACTTGACCAATGGTAGGTTTTACCTCGATTTCGGGGTCCAATAAGCCTGTAGGTCTAATTATTTGTTCCACAATTTGAGATGCCTCTTTTTTTTCAAATTCTGCCGGAGTTGCAGAAATATAAATTTTTTGAGCATGCTTTTCTTTGATTTTTGAATAAAATTCTTCAAAAGTAAGAGGTCTGTTATCAACAGCGCAAGGTAATCTAAAACCAAAATCAACTAAAACATCTTTTCTTGCTCTGTCGCCAAAAGACATTCCTTTTAATTGTGGTAGTGTAACATGGGATTCATCAACCACAACCAAAAAATCGTCGCCGAAATAATCTAATAAAGTAGAAGGAGGTGTACCCGCTAAACGTCTTTCAATAATTCTTGAATAATTTTCAATTCCGGAGCAATAACCCATTTCCTTAATCATTTCAATGTCATAATTCACTCTTTGAGATAATCTTTGAGCTTCAACAATTTTATTTTGCGCCTTTAGCTCAATCAGCCTATTATTTAATTCTTCTCTAATTAAAGATAAAGTTTCATCAACATCATCATCATAAGATAAATAATGAACCGCAGGATATATAACAATTTCGGAAGGTTTTTCGATTAATTCACCCGTTAAAGCTTCAATTCTTGTTATGGATTCAATTTCATCGCCAAAAAAAGAAATTCTGTTTATTATCTTTTCATAACTTGGCATGATTTCCACAACATCACCGCGGGCCCTAAAGGTGGAACGTTTTAATTCAACATCATTTCTCTCATATCGCACACCGACTAAATATGTTAATAAATCTTTTCTTGAAACCTCTTGGCCAACAGAAAGAGTAATTGTTCCTTTAAAATAATTTTCAGGCAAACCTAAACCGTAAATACAGCTTACAGAAGCAACAACAATTACATCGTTTCTTTCATAAAGGCTTCTTGTTGTATTATGACGCAATCTGTCTATTTCATCATTGATTGTGGCAGATTTTTCAATATATGTATCTGTTCTTGGAATATATGCTTCAGGCTGGTAATAATCATAGTAAGAAATGAAATATTCAACCGCATTATTGGGAAATAATTCCTTAAATTCATTATATAATTGTGCTGCAAGTGTTTTATTGTGCGCAATTACAAGAGTCGGCTTTTGAACTTTTTCAATTACGTTAGCAATAGTAAAAGTCTTGCCTGACCCTGTTACTCCTAAAAGAATTTGAGAATCCATTCCTTCTTTAATTCCGTCAGTTAATTGTTTAATTGCCTTAGGCTGATCACCTGACGGTTTAAATTCTGAATTTAAGACAAATTTATTATATTTCATAATAAAATTCTAACCCAATTCAATTGCTCTTTTCATAGTCTTTTCTATGGTTTCATCCAAAATTTCTGAAATATCGGAATTATTTATAATATTGTTTCCAACTTCAGTGCAGCCTTTTGGAGTTGTAACATTGACTATCAGTTGTTCTATATTAAAATCATTTTCCATAATCATCTTTGCGCTGCCAAGTGCAGTTTGAGAAGATAATAAAATTGCTTCATCGTATGTTAGCCCCAATTTTTTAGCTGATTTTGCCATTAAATCAATTATTCTAAAATAAAAAGCCGGTCCTGAACCCGATAGGGCAGTTATTATGTCCATTTTATCTTCTGTGGTTTTAACAATTTTCCCGCAATTTTTCATAAATTCACAAGCAAAATCATACTCGGAGCATGAAACATTTTTATTTGAACAAACTGCGCTCATTCCCTCATTTACCAAAGCCGGAGTATTAGGCATTATTCTAACAATTTTAGCATTATTTAAAACAGAAATATACTTTTCAATTTTAACACCTGCCAGTATAGACATAATTAATTGATTTTTATATGCACCTTTAATTTTATCTAATACATCCAAAACAACAAAAGGTTTTGTTGCAATCAAAATAACATCAACTGCTTTAACAACTTCATCAATAGAATTTAAAACATTAAAACCATATTTTAAAGCCAGATTGTTTTTAGCTTCTTCGCTAACATCGTATATATAAACATTACTGTTTGTTAAAAAATTGTTATTCATAACTCCGCCCAAAATAGCACTTGCCATCTTGCCGCAGCCAATTACGCCCAATTTTATATTCTTTTTATCAATTATATCCATAACTTGACACCTCGGTATATCTAATATAGTATAGTAAATACCGACATTAATATATTGTCAACCATTAATATTAATTAACAATCACAAGGAGAAAATAAAATGCGTCGTACTTTAGAAGGTACCAAAAGAAAAAGACAAAACGTAAGCGGTTTTAGAGCAAGAATGGCTACTAAAAACGGAAGACGCGTTATTAATGCAAGACGCGCTAAAGGTCGTCACGAAGTAGCAATTACAGCAAAGAATCGTGCTTAAAAAACAAAACAGACTAAAATCCAAAAAGGCTTTTAGTGCAACATATAAAAATAACAATGTTGTAAAAACAAATTTAATTGTCTTGTATGCAGGTAAAATTAAAATCGACAAAAACTGCCCCACCAGGGTAGGTTTTGTTGTATCTAAAAAAGTTCATAAAAGAGCTGTAAAAAGAAATAAAATTAAAAGATTAATGAGAGAAAATATAAGATTAATTCTCAAAAAAGATGAAAGCGTAATAAACGAATACCAAAGTCTTATATTCTCGGCAACTGATGGAATTGTCGACAAGAATTATGAAGAAATATCTAAAAGTATCTTAATATTATTAGAAAAACTGGCAAACAAAAATATTTAGGGCTATTATAGATAGTACAATGGACATTTTATTAAAAAATCTTCTGGAAACACAGATGAAAGAAAAAATTCAAAAGCCAAACTGTCAAACAAGGACAGGAAGGTCGCTTTTGGCGTTTTATCTTCAAACAAAATTTAAACAGATAATTAACCATGATAAAAAATCCGATAAACAACTTATACTGGATTACAAAAAAGATTTTCTTGATAATTTTACAAACAGACTAATTAACCGCCCGCAAGATAAAATTTTAATAGCTTTAAGCGGTGAATCTGCCAGCGGCAAATCCACAATATGCTCTCAGATTACAAAATGTATAAACGAATTAAATCTGCCGATAACAATATTGAGCGCAGACAACTATTTTAAAGATATATCAGCACTAATTGAAAAATACGGCAACTTTGATTTACTTCGCGACAACGGATATGATGTTGATGCGCCTGAAAATTTTAACTTGGATCTTTTAAGAGAAGACGTGCTCAAATTGCAGCAAGGAGAAGACATCCTTTCTCCTGAATATTTAGTTAACGGAACAGGGAAATCAAGACCAAAATCTCTTCCCGTAAAATCAAGGAAAATTATCATAGTTGAAGGAATGTGCTCTATATATGATAAAGTACAAGATATATTTGACATCAAAGTTTATGTTGATTTAGATGAACAAGAGCGCAAAAACAGATTTATGAATAGAGCAACATCCCGAAATCAAGACCACGAAAATGCAATTAAGCACTGGGATTATGTTAAAAATGCCGGAAAAAAATATGTTGCGGTTCACAAAAATAATTGCGATATAATCATTAACGGCGAATGCAACCTTGATTATTTTTCACACATGGTTGAATATATAAATTTAATTACCAACAATTTTTACGAAGAATAGCGCAATTATAAGTTTTTAGCCCATATTGTTAAGTTTTGTAACAAAATAAAGAGTATATTGCAATTCTATACTCAGTATATACTTTATATATATGTGGACATTATAAAAGGTCGAAAGTTCACGAGAGTTACAAAAGATAAAGGCAAATAAAA
>CALVET010000004.1 GCA_944326675.1 Candidatus Gastranaerophilales bacterium | reverse complement strand
CATTGGTTGAGGAACAAAATTAATAAAACATTCTTTATTTTGGTTAAATATATTTTGGATTTTATTTTCAAAATTTTTGAACACAAAACAATCATAGTGAATTACTGCAACATAATCTTTTTTAAGTAGATTATTTTTCACCAATGCATACCAGCCTGTATAATCAAACAGATATTTTTCAGGTTCTATATTTATCGGCAAATCTCTTGCGATAATGACTTTATTTTTCAGTGAGTTTAATTTATCGGTTGGACGATATCCTAAAAAAAGATATTTGTATTTTTTAATATTTCTAAAACATTTGTTTTTTTCAAGTTGGAGAATTAGGTCTTGGTCATGCACCGAAATAAAAACATCATATTTTTTGTTCATTTTTTCTTCCTTTTTAATTTTAATTTAATTCCGCACAATGTTACAATTTTGTGTTTTCCATGGTTTTTTAGAGAAAATATTTTCTCTAAAAAAGTATATTTAATTTTGGAAATTACCGTATTTGTGCGCATATTTGAATATAAAATACGCTCATATACAGGTGTTTGTCTTGCTTCCATCCAAAAACATTCTGACTTTGGTATATGTGGGTTTTTCCAAGGTTTTTCCCCTGAAGTGTAATGAAGTATTTTTGCATTTTTTATTTTTTCAAGGCATTTTTCATGGATGTCTTTTTTATTTTTGATGAAATCTTTTAAAAATTGTTTAGCATAATCAGTGAAACACATTGTTTGAGCATTCCAAACCCAATCTATCATATAAGTTTTCCCTTTTGCCAGAACATTCAAAACATCTTGATCATCAACTAAAGGCTTTTTCAAATAGATTAATGTTTCAATAGCTTTATTTAAAAAGTCAAATTTAGTTAGTTCTTTAATGTTAAATAATAAAACGCCTGCGTTAAAATATGTCATTGTGTCTTTAATTAATAATTTTTCTTGTACATATTTTGTCAGGTTTTTTTGAAGTTTTGTACCTATCCCCATATCTGTTATTACGCCAAACCAATTGTTGCCAATTTCTGTGTCGTATAATTTTGCTACATCGTCAAGTACAACAATATCAGAATCAAGATATAAGACTTTATCGTATTTTTTAAATAATGTCGGTATCCATAAACGATAATATGTTGTTATTGTAATATCGTTATTTAGCGTTAAATGTTTTTCATAATTTTTAATGTTTTCGTTTATATCAATAAACTTTATTGATATATTTTCTCTTGATAATTTTAAAAGCAGTTCTTTGTTGTATTCGTTAATTTTTTGGTAAAGAATGTAAATATCATAATTTCTATTTTTGCTTGCTTTTTTTATCAGCGAGTTGATAGCCACATACGCATAATTGAAATAATTGTCATCAAATGCAAGCACTATTGGTATATTATTAGAACTTTGTTCTATCAAAATTTTCTCCTTTGCGTTGAATGTTATTTTATTTTGCGATTACAACCGTTCCTGATATATCGGGTATGGGTATGTATTTTATTTTGTTGGATTCCATAAATTCATATAATGCTTTTTTGATGCCCCGATATTGTGAATGATTGAAATCGTGTAAAAATATATATCCACCTTCAACTAATCTTGGGTAAAAGTATTCTAATGCTGCTATTGCAGGTTTATATAAATCGGGGTCAATGGATACAAAAATAAATTTTTCTTCTAATCCTGCAGCGGTGTCGGGAAAATACCCCTTTTTGATGATACATCTTTGCGGATTTGTTATTTTTGACAAAACCATTTCTTCCGTAGTGTTTGTAAAATCATTGTCAATTTCTGAATAATTATTTTCTTTATCAAATTGAGTATCTTGATTATTGAAACCATCGAAAGTATCAAACAGATAAAACTTGTTATCAGGCAAAAATTCACCTATCTTTGAAGCAAAATCTCCTTGAAACACGCCTATTTCAGCTATTGCACCGTCTGTTACGTTGTTTCTTTTCATTTCTCTTAAGACAAGCTCCAGAGTTGTTAATCTCACATTGTCCATATCTTGAAGAGCATACTTTAATTTGTCGTCACACCAACCTAACGGATTGTAATTCCAAGTCATGAAAGACTCTTTTTCATTTGTAAGTTGAGTAATTTTTTGATTTAATAATTGTTCTTTTTGAATAAGTTGATTAATATTTTGTTCTATTTTTGTTGTATTTTTAAATTTAATTTTAAAGCCTAAAAAAGTTATGACTTTATGAAAATCCTGATTTTTAACCGAAAAAATATTTTGCAAGATTTGCTTTAGTTTCATTTTAAACCCCTTTTAACACTTCTTTTAAATAATCTAATTTATCTTTAATATCAAATTGATGATTTCCTACAAAAAATCCGTTTTTATCAACATAATCTGAATTTTTTAAATCGCCTTGGATTTCATAATCAAACCATTTAACAACTTCTTTTCTTGCAAAATTGCCTGCGACAATCGGGCGAGTGTCAATATTTGCTTCTGTTAGAGCTTTGATTACATTTTCTCTTTTTATATTTGAATTTTCATTAATTAAGAATGAAAAACCAAACCAGCTTGATGTTTCAATTTCTTTTTGAATTATAAATCTATCATCATTTTCAAAAAGTTTTTTGAAATATTTTGCATTTTCTCTTCTGTGTCTTAAAAATTCAGGCAGTTTTTTAAGTTGTTCTATTCCTATTGCACCCATCATTTCAATAGGTCTTACATTATACCCGGGTAAAATAAATCTAAAGCTTTCATCGAATGCGTTTTTAGATTTTGTGCATAGTTTATTTTCTTCAGGCAGATGTCTTGTCCAGCCATGGGAGCGAATTGAAAGCAGAATATGATATAATTCTTCGTCATCTGTTCCGACTAAACCACCCTCCATTGTTGCCATGTGGTGAGAGAAGAAAGTTGAGTATGTACCCATTAAACCTATCGAGCCTAGTTGTTTTCCTTTGTATATGCCGCCTAATGACTCGCAATTATCTTCCAGAAGATAAATATTTTTGTCTTTAATCATTTTATTGATTGCGTCATAGTCATTTGGGTTGCCAAGCAGGTTAACCGCAAAAATTAATCTTGTTTTATCTGTTATTGCTTTTTTTAATTCGTTTAAATCGAAATTTAGAGTATATTTATCTATATCTACAAATTTTAATTTTAGCCCATATTGACACAAAGGATAATAAGTTGTAGCCCATGAAACAGCAGGCACAATAACCTCGTCACCTCTTTTAAGCGGATTTTCTTTTTTGAAGAACATTGCCGCAATTGCAAGTAAATTTGCGCTTGAGCCTGAGTTAACCATTACACAATATTTATTTCCTGTGAATTTTGCAAAATCAGCTTCAAATTGTTTTACATCATCACCCATTGTATAGTTATTCTTTTTTATGACTTTTTGAATTGCTTCAATTTCTTTTTCATCCCAAGATGTGCTTGCTAATTCATATTTCATTTTATTCTCCTTTGTATTCATTTATGAAATAGTCGTATGTTTCTTTTATTCCTTCTTCCAAAGAATATTTACATTTAAAGCCAAGGGCTTTTTGCTTTTTGATATTTAAAAGTTTTTGTTTGATTCCTGAAGGTTTGGATAAATCGTGAATGAAATTACCTTCAAAACCAATAACTTTTGCTACTGTTTTATAATATTCATTAATTGTGCAATCGTATCCTAAGCCGATATTTAAAACGGTCGGGATTTTTTCAAAGTTTTCAAGAACATCTACGACAATTTGCGCAAAATCACCTGCATACATAAATTCTCTTCTTGATTCTCCATCACCCCAGATATCAATTTCTGGTATATTGTTGATTTTGGCATCGTGTAATTTTTTAATAATCGCAGGAATAAGATGTGAGTTTTTAGGCGAGAATTTATCGTATCTTCCGTATAAATTACAAGGTATCAATGTTTTATAGTGATATCCTTCAAATTGTTTTGTTAAATATTCGCACATTCTTAAAATGGCAGTCTTAGCTATTGCGTATCCTTCATTTGTTTTTTCAAAAGGCCCTGTTAAAATCATTTCTTCTGATAAAGGAGTAGAAATATTACAAGGGTATGAGCATGAACTTGATAAATTAAGCAAATTTTTTATGCCTAATTCTTTTGCAGCGCGAACAACATTTACACCCATTACCGTATTATTTGTAAAAAAACCGTATGGGTCATTCATGTTGGCTTGAATACCGCCAACTTGACCTGCTGTATGGATTATAAAATCCGGTTTTTCTTTATTTATGAAATCGTAAACTTTGTTATAATCCATTAAATCAAGTTCATTGTGTTTTGGCGCAAGAATTGTGCAATTTGAAATATGTTGATTTTCAATTATGTTTCTTCCAACCAAACCGCTTCCGCCTGTTATATAAATTTTTGTTCCTTTATGAAACATTTAAACCTCCCTAGGGATTAATACCTTATAGCCATGGTCTTTAAGAGTTTTTTCTTTTTTAGCTAATTCTAAATCTGATTGCACCATTTCTTTTACTAAATCTCTTAAAGAATATTCAGGCTTCCAGCCTATTTCTTTTCTTGCTTTTGAGCTGTCACCCAATAATAAATCAACTTCTGCGGGTCTGAAGTATCTTGGGTCAACTTCAATTAGAGTTTTTCCTGTTTTGGTATCAATACCTTTTTCGTCAACTCCTTCGCCTTTAAATTCAATATTTATACCCAATTCTTCAAATGTCATTTTACAGAAATCTCTGATTGATGTTGTTGTGCCTGTTGCAAGAACGTAGTCTGTTGGTTTATCTTGCTGCATTATTTGCCACATGCCTCTTACGTAGTCTTTTGCGTGTCCCCAGTCTCTTTTTGCGTTTAAGTTGCCAAGGTAAATTTTATCTTGTAAGCCAACTTTTATTTTTGTTGCAGCCATTGTAATTTTTCTTGTAACAAAAGTTTCCCCTCTTCTTGGAGATTCGTGGTTAAATAAAATTCCGTTTGCTGCCCAAAGTCCGAAGGATTCTCTGTAATTTACACAAATCCAATATGCATAAAGCTTTGCAACCGCATAGGGTGAACGAGGATAAAACGGTGTTGTTTCTTTTTGAATAGGTTCTTGTATTAAACCGTATAATTCAGATGTTGAAGCTTGATAGAATTTGGTTTTCTTTTCTAAGTGATTCATTCTGATTGCTTCTAAAAGTCTTAATGTACCCAATGCGTCACAGTCTGCGGTGTACTCAGGACAATCCCAGGAAACTTTAACATGAGATTGAGCTGCCAAATTATATATTTCATCAGGTTGAATGTCATAAACTAATTTTTCTAGGTTTGTGGAGTCTGATAAGTCGCCGTAATGCAAAATAAATCTTGCATTTTTATCGTGTACTTCTTGGAATAAGTGGTCAATTCTTTGCGTGTTGAATGATGAAGCTCTTCTTTTAATTCCGTGGACTTCATAGCCTTTTTCTAAAAGCAGTTCTGATAAATAGCTGCCGTCTTGACCTGTAACACCTGTTATTAAAGCTCTTTTCATTTTTATATTCCTACTTTCTCTTTACTTAATAATTTAATCCATTGCGCCGTCTTTTTTAGTCCTTTTTCGTAAGATATAAAATTAGGACAACCAAATTCCGAAATATATTTAGATACATCTAAAATTAAATTCTTAGGAGTACCGCCAACAGAATTTGTAACTTCGGGTAATTTAACTTCTACGCCTTCGTTTTTTGCAATGACTTCAGCTATTTCTTTAATACTTTTTAAATCTGTGCCGCCAATATTGTATATTGTGCTTTTACCTGAAAGCATAACATTTAAAATCATTTCAATGGTATCTGTGATAAAGCTTAATTGTCTTAAAGCTTTTCCTTCATCCATCATAACTATTTCACCATTAAATGCTTTTTTAATAAATTCATTTATAAATCTGGCATCATCATATTTAACCCCTGCGCCATAGCCAATGGCAAGTCTTATGATTTTTATATCCATACCATCATCAATAAAAACTTTAGATATTGTCTCAGAAAGCCTTTTTGATTCACCATAGATTGCTCTTGGCGCAAAAGTGTTAATATCTCCATTGTAATTTTCATCAACTGAAGATTTATCATCAGGAATTTGTCCGTATATTTCAGATGATGACATGTGAAGTACGCTTGCATTATTTTTCTTAGCCAATTCTAAGAGTTTAGTATATGTTTCAGTGTTTAGCTTAATTGTTTGGAGTTTATTTTCAAGGAATTTTTTAGGTTGACCGTATGTAGCAGTATTAATTAAATAATCAAATTCCCACTCGGGAAAGCCATTGTTTAAATTTGAATTAAAGTATTGAATATTTTCATCTTGCGGCAGCCACTCAACAGGTTTTGAAAAAGAGTGAACTAAAAGTTTTAAATTTAGATTTTCTTTTTTATTTAAAAACTGTAAATAATTTACTATATTAGATCCTAAAAGTCCGTTACCTCCTGTTATTAATACAGTTTTATTTTTTAATTTTCCCCATTCTTTTAGAGAAATGTTATCATATTCTTCTTTTAGAAAATCCATTAATAACATTGTTCTATTACTCCTTTTATATCCAGTTTAAATTGTTCTCTTATATATTGTGCCGAGCCGACAACATGAGAATATTTGTCATTTATTCCTATTCTTTTAAATGTTGTTTTTTGTCCGCTTTCAGCAATAATTTCTGCAACTGCAGACCCTAAGCCGCCTATTATTGTATGTTCTTCAAAAGTAAAAATTTTATATCCGTCATTGATTAATTTTAAAATACATTCTTTGTCTATTGGCTTGATTGTATGCATGCTAATAAGTGTCGGATTTATGTTTTCTTTTTTCAATTCTTGTGCAAAATCATAAGCAACAGGGAGCATATTTCCGGTTGCAATTAAGGCAATTTCTTTACCTTGTTCTATAATAGAAGCTTTTGAAAGCTCTATTTTATTGTGGTTTAAAATACCATGGTTGTGTCGTCCTATTCTGATATAAGTAGGGTCTTTTGTTTTAGCTGTGAGTTTTGCTATTTCTGCCATTTCATAATTATCGCCGGGAGCACAAATTGTCATATTGGGAAGTGCTCTCATCATGGAAATATCTTCAGTCCCATGGTGTGTTGCGCCTGCTGCGCCATATTCAAAACCTGAACCCACTCCTATTATTTTTACGTCCGTATTCATATAAGAAACATCTACTCTTATTTGCTCAAGACATCTGTGCACTACAAACGGAATTATACTATAAACATAAGGTTTTAATCCGTTTAATGCCATGCCTGATGCAACTGACATGCAGTTTTGTTCTGTAATTCCTAAATTAAAATATCTTTTGGGAAAAGTTTTTTGGAACTTATCCAATATCCCATAACCCATATCAGGAGTAATTAAGCATATTCTTTCATCTTGTTTTGCAAGCTCTAATAACGTATCAGCAAAAACCATTCTCATAATTACGCGTTCTCCAATTCTGTTAAGCCGATTTTCATTTTTTCGTCATCTATTTTTATATAGTGAGATTCTAAGGTGTCTTCCATAAATGAAAACCCTTTGCCTTTTAGCGTATTTGCAATTATTGCAGTTGGTTTTTGTGATTTTTTGTTTAATGCTTTTGTTAATAAATCAACATTGTGACCGTCTACACTTTCAACATCAAAACCAAATGCGCTAAATATTTTTTCATAATTATTTATATCTGCGACATCTTTTGTTGCAGCCGAAGCTTGAAATTTGTTGTTATCTAAAATTACTGTTATTTCGTTTAATTTAAGTGAGCCGATTGAATTTAGAGCTTCCATAATTGAGCCTTCTTGAAATTCTCCGTCGCCTATTATTACAAAAATTCTTGAAGTGATGTTTTTTAATCTGTTTGATAATGCAAAACCTTCTGCAATTCCAAGACCATGTCCAAGTGAGCCTGTTGAAGCTTCAAGCCCATTTGCAGATTGCATATCAATGTGGCAAGGTAAGATACCGCCGTCAATCAGATATTTATCTAATGCTTCCATAGGAATTATGTTTTTTAAAGCCAAAGTTGCATATAATGCTAAACTTCCATGACCTTTAGAAAGTATTATTCTATCTCTATCCGGTTTATTAAAGTTATCTTTTGAAATGTTTGCAACATTAAAATATAGCGCTTCTAAGATTTCGACTATGCTTAGCGCTGAACCAACGTGTGATGCTTTTGAACGGTTTGCGCATTTTAAAATCAATTCCCTGATTTTTTTATGCATTAATATTTCTCCTTATTTTAAAACTGATTCCTAAAATAGTTATGATTTTGTGAGTTTTTCCTTGTGAATTTGTTATTGAAAAAAATTTTTCAAAAAGAGAAAACTTTTTAGATTTTTTTGATGCTTTTTCTATTTCTGTTTTTGAAAAATATTTATTTAATACTTCTTGTCGTTCTTTTAAATGCAAGCTTTGGTATTTTTTGTTTGAAGAAATACCGTTTTTATCAAATTTTGATACAACAACATCAATGTGCTTAAAGGTTGCATTATTTTTAAAGAATATAACAAACTTTTCATAATCAGATACTATTTTGTAATTTTCATCATATAAACCGTATTTTTCAAACATTTCTTTTTTGATAAAAGCAGCAGGTGTTTGGATGCAGCTGTTGATTATAAAATCTTTTGTTACTTCAGATTGTTTTGAGATTGTATTTTTTTTAGGGTTGTCTTTGTATATTTCCTCTATTTCTCCATAGACAATGTCTTCATAATATGACTTGTTTTTAAATACATCTTCAAGTGATTTATCAGAATAATATGAATCTCCGGCATTTAAAAATTGAATATATTCACCGTCTGCAAGTTTTATCCCTTTATTGCAAGCGTTATAAATTCCGTTATCCGGTTCTGATATAAATTTATCAATTCTATGTTTATACTTTTCAAAAATATCTAAAGTTTCTTTATTAGAGGCTCCGTCTATAACTACCCATTCGAAGTCCTGCCAAGTTTGATTGAGGACACTTTTACAAGTTTCTTCTAAATTTGGTTCGTTATAGCAAATTGTTACTACGCTTAATTTTTTCATGGCTTTACACCTTTTTCTTTATTGGAAGCACAATTCTTAATCCCAAGATTGTTAAAACTTTCGTTTTTATGCCGTTTTTTTTGAGATTTTTTATTGAAAATATTTTTTCTTTTACGGATAAATTGCCTTTAATTCTTTTTGTTAGTTGTTTGTATTCTTGTGGGGTTAAAATTTCTTGGCATTTTGATAAAAATTTGTCGGCATTTTCTTTTGGAATATTTGAATAATGCCAGCTTAAAACTATTTGCATATATTTTTTGAAGCTTTTTTCGTATTCATTATAAAAATTGTTTTTTATTAAAAAATTTTTTAAAAGTTCAATATTTCCAAATATACAAAAATTGTCATTAGAGGCTTTGTTTACAGATGACCCTGCTCTTAATCTATAATTATATAAGGGTTTTTGAAGGTATAAAATTTTATCTGCCAATAGGTTTGCACTTGTTGAAAAGATGTGGTCTTCACTGTGTTTATTTTGTGCAAATTTAATATTATTTCTTTTTATATAGCTTGCTTTGTATGCCTTGTCCCATGCAGATAAGCTAATACCCAAAAGATTTTTTTCTTTTGCTTTGTGCCAATTGAAAATATCATTATCTTTTATCGGGTATTTAGAATTTTTATATATTTTTTTTGAGAAGAATTCTCTTTTTTTAAGTTCGCCATTTTCCTTGCAAATCGAATAATCAAATTGAATTATATCGGCATTTGTTTCAATAAATGAATTGTAAAGCGTTTCTAAGGTGTTATTTTCAATAAAGTCATCAGGGTCAATAAATAGAATATATTCGCCTTTTGCTAGGTCAATTCCTTTATTTCTTGCTATTCCTTGTCCTTGGTTTTCTTGAGATATAACAATAAAACGTGAATCACTCTCTTGATATTTATTCAAAATATCAAGAGAATTGTCGCTTGAACCGTCATTTATGCATATTACCTCAAAGTCTTTGAAAGTTTGATTTTTTAAACTATTTAGGCAATCAGGCAAAAAATTTTCAACATTATAAACAGGTATAACAATTGAAAATTTTATAGTCGGATTAGTATTAAAATTACTTGAATCCATTTTTAATTATAAATACTCCCTTTTTGATATTTTTAAAATCATACCCGCTTTATCGATTTACTAATTTAGTTTATGCTACCATGAAAATTATTTTTATACATTAATTGTAAAGGATTATAAATATTTATCCATAATTAAATTTAATAATTTTATTTGTCTGCGCTGTATTTGTGTTTTTTTAATTGCACCTATATTTATAAGTGCACAAATTAGGTGTATAAATGTATAAATATTTTGTATAGAATACTCCAAAGGTGCTTTATGTTTCAAGTTAAAAAGACTGAAATGACAAACAAAACATTTAGATTACCGCTAAAGTTAGTTCAGGAGCTGCAAATTGTTGCACAAAACAAGGGGGTATCCCTTAACAACTTAGTGTTGCAGTGCTGCGAGTACGCTCTTCGACACCTTGATAAAAATTAAAATTATGGGGAGGCAAAGTATGAAAATTTGTATTGTGGGCGGATGCGGTCATGTCGGTATTCCTCTTGGTCTTGCATTGGCAAGCAGGGATTTTACCGTAACACTCTTAGATATAAATGAGAATGTTGTTAATGAAATTAATAATCATAAATTACCATTCATAGAAAAAGATGCAGATGTACTTTTGCAAAAGCACATCGGAAAAAATTTGTTTGCCACTACCGATAAAAGTGTCGTAGAAAGTCAGGATGTAGTTGTGTTTGTTACCGGTACACCTGTTGATGAGCACCACAATCCAAAAATAAGCGATGTATTAAAGGTTATAAGAGCTTATCTTCCATTAATGAATAAAAACCAACTCGTTATATTAAGAAGTACAATATTCCCTGGCACAACTGAAGTTATTGATAATATATTAAAGAAACAGTTTGGAACATCTAAATTAGCTTTTTGTCCTGAAAGAATTGTTCAAGGCGAAGGCATAAAAGAAATTTACGACCTTCCGCAACTTATTTCTGCAACTTCTGATATTGCACGTAAAGAGGCAACGGAAATTTTTTCCAAAATTGCAAGTAAAACAATAGATTTAGAACCACAAGAAGCCGAACTTGCAAAATTAATGACAAATACTTGGCGTTATCTGGAATTTGCAATTGCAAATCAGTTTTATATGATGACAGAAGGTGCGGGTTTTGATTTTTATAAGATTTTAAATGCAATGAAAGATGATTATCCAAGGGCAAAATATTTTGCCAAAGCAGGATTAGCCGCAGGTCCGTGTCTTTTTAAAGATACTATGCAGTTGAGTGCTTTTTATAGAAATCAATTTTTCTTGGGGCAATCAGCCATGTTGGTAAATGAAGGTTTGCCTAACTTTTTGGTTAAACAAATGGAGAATAAACTGGGTTCTTTGAAGGGTAAAAAAGTTGCATTGTTAGGTATGACATTTAAACCGGATAATGATGATATTAGAGAATCATTGTCATTTAAAGTTAAAAAAGAATTAGAATTTAAGATGAGTGAAGTATTAGTTTCCGACCCATATTTAAAGGGTACAATGTCTGCTTGTGAGGCAATTAAAAAAGCTGATGCCGTAATTTTGGGTGTTCCTCACAGTGAGTACAAAACTTTAAAAATCAATAAACCATTTGTTGATTGTTGGGACGTTTGGTAAACAAAGGGGGAGTTAATAATGAAAATATTAGTTACCGGTTCTGCCGGCTTTATTTGCGGTTATGTTGTAGAAGAATTATTAAACAGGGGCCATGAAGTAATAGGAATTGATAATTATTCAAAATATGGCGAAGTTAAAAAAACGTATGACAATCATCCTAATTATCACTTTACAAAAGGCGATGTAAAAGATACCGAATTGATGAAAGAGTTAATTTCGGATTGTGATCAGGTGTTGGCTTGTGCTGCTATGATTGGCGGAATTTCATATTTTCATGAACAAGCGTATGAACTCCTTGCTGAAAATGAAAGAATAATTGCTTCTACTTTTGATGCTGCCATATGGGCATTTAAAAATAAAGTTTTAAAGAAAATAAATGTACTATCTTCCAGCATGGTTTATGAATGTGCAACAAATTATCCTTCAAAAGAGGGTGATGAAAAAAGAATTGCTCCCCCTTTAAGTACATACGGATTTCAAAAATTGGCATGCGAATATTTTTGCCAAGGTGCTTGGGAGCAATATAAATTGCCTTATACGATAATAAGACCTTTTAATTGTGTTGGAACGGGAGAAAAAAGAGCGTTATGCGATAGTGAAATTTTATCGGGAAATGTAAAATTGGCAATGAGTCATGTTGTTCCTGATATTGTTCAAAAAATCGTAAAAGGTCAGAATCCTTTGCATATACTTGGTTCAGGAAATCAAATAAGACATTATACATATGCCGGTGATTTGGCAAGAGGAATTAGAATGTGTATTGAAAGTCCGAAGGCGGTAAATAATGATTTTAATTTATCTACTCCTGTATCAACTACGGTATTAGAGTTGGCAGAGGCAATTTGGAAAAAAATTAATCCTGATAAGCCATTTAATTATGTTAGCGATACTCCGTTTAAGTATGATGTACAAAAGCGCGTTCCAAGTGTAGAAAAAGCAAAAAATATATTAGGATTTGAAGCAAATACGCCTTTGGATAAAATACTTGATGAAGTTATTCCTTGGATTGCAGAACAAATTAAGCTTGGCGGCATTTAATTATTCAATGCAAATATGCTTAAAATGAAATAATTGTCTTTGTTTTAGAACATTTTTTATGGAGAAAATAATTAATGTGTCGCTTAACTATTGTTATTCCTGTGTATAATGAAGATGAAAATATCGTAAAAGAGCTTCAAGAACTTGAAAAACATGTGATATATGAACATATAATTAATATAATCTATGATTTTGACGAAGATACAACAGTTCCAATTGTTGAATCTGTAAAATCAAATTTTAAAAATAAGATTAACTTAATTAAAAATAAATACGGTCGAGGTGTTCTTAATGCCATTAAAACAGGCCTAGAAACAGCGACAACGGATTATGTTGTGGTCACAATGGCCGATTTGTCCGATCCTCCCGAGGTTATAAATAAAATGTTGGAAAAAGCTCAAATTAATTCTGCTGATATTGTTTGTGCTTCAAGATATATGAGGGGTGGAAGACAAATTGGGGGTCCGTTAATCAAGGGCTTGATGTCACGTTTTGCGGGACTAACGCTTCATTATTTTGCAAAAGTTCCTACTCATGATGCAACTAACAGCTTTAAGCTGTATAAAAAATCTTTTGTGCAAGAGCAAACCATCGAAAGTAATGGCGGTTTTGAATTGGGGTTGGAGCTTGTTATTAAGGCATATTTGCAAAATAAAATCATTTCTGAAGTTCCGACAATTTGGACTGATAGGCAGGCGGGTAAGAGCAATTTTAAAATTATGCAGTGGCTGCCGTCTTATTTGAAGTGGTACTTTAAAGGGTATACAAAATGGTTTCATGGTTAAATAAAAATATTTTAAAACTTTTTTTGGTCTTATTTATTTTTATAATTTCATTGTTGTTGTTCAATAATTGTTGGAAGATAACCTTTTCAGCGGATGTTGCAGATAATATACAAGATGTATGCACCATTGAGTATGTGCGCTTTGGTAAGATAAAACAGAAACAATGCAAGATAATAAACAATCATTTTTCTGTCAAATTAACTCTAAACACTAGCAGTATCTTTGTTAAAAATTCTGATTTACTTAATTTAAAAAATATAAAATTAGATTCTTATAAGCTTAATTCCTTAAATGACTTTGAGCATGCAAAAATACATCTATTAAAAATATATAACATTGTTTTTGTTGCCGTGTCATTTTTGTTAAGTTTTTGTTTTTGTTTTTTATTTTTTTATTTTAAAAACCACCCTTTCCTTGTAAAAGAAATGATTAAAAATATAGAAAAAATAAATTTAAACGCTTTTTTGTTTTATTTATCTTTAGCTTTTTCTTTTGCTTTGTTTATAAAGTTTATACATTGTCCTATACTGGAATATCATGGGTTTAGACAGACGCAGACCGCAATAAGCTCTTATTACCTGATTAATAATTTATCTTTAGATAGTATTTTAAACTATGAAACTCCTGTGTTAGGTTATCCGTATTCAATTCCTTTTGAATTTCCGATATATCAAGTAATTTGCGCATTATTGACTCAAATTGCAAAATTGGATTTATCTGTCGCCGGCAGATTGGTATCTTATGTTTTTACAATAGCGTCTTTATATCCAATATATTTAATATCAAAAAAAATAAAAGATGATATAAATCTGTTTTATATTATAGGTATTTTATTTGTATGTTCCCCATTGTATATTTTCTGGGGAAAAGCTTTTATGATTGAAACCCTTACTCTATTCTTTGGGCTGATGTTTTTGGCTAATTTTATTGAATATTTGTGTTCAGGAAAAAATATAAATTTATTTAATCTTTTTTTATTTTCGCTATTATGCGGATTGAGTAAAATTACGACGCTATTTGGTTTTTGTATTGTTGCGGGAATTTATTTCTTGTATCAATGTTTCAAAAATAGAATAAACGTTAAGCAGATTGTATCTGTTGTTTTGGGCATGCTTGTCTCATTAATTATTTCATACTTATGGGTGCATTATAGTGATACGGTTAAATTATTAAATCCAATAGCTTATCCTTTAACCTCGAAAAATTTGGTATTTTGGAACTATGGCACTTTACAACAACGCTTTTCATTGGATTTTTACAAGGTAATTTTTACAAGAATGTTGCCGGATATTTTGGGTAGTTTTGTAATATTTATTGTTGCGGTTATAGCTTCTTTTAAAACATCAAAAGCTAATTTCAAAATCGCATATTTATGCTTGGGTGCTTTTTTGGGTGTGCTTATTGTATTTACTAATTTGCATTATGTTCATAATTACTATCAAACGTCAATTGGTATATTTTTAATATTATATGTAGGGTTGATATTTTATGATGTTTTTTCTAAAAGAAAAATTTTATATTCTGGTTTAATATTTTTGACTTTATGTTTTATGGTTTATAGAAATATGTCAAATTTAGTTTTTTATGAATATGCTTTAAGTAATCCTATTTTAAAGGTTGCTGAATTTATTGATAAGAATACAGAAAATGGAAAATTGCTTGTTGTAGGGTATGATTGGAGCTCTGAAATTCATTATTATTCTAAAAGAAAAGGTATAGCTTTGCCAAGATGGAAAAAATTTGCTTTGTCAGATGTATTAAAAACCGATAATAATGATATTTATAAATGTGTTGTTGTTGTTCCAAGTATTACAGTCCAAGAGAAAAAATTGGTAAGTGATATTTTGGAAAATAAAAAACCAAAAAAAATGCAGGTTGTGGATAGTTTTAAAATTTATTATGATTTTTATAATTAAGAATGGCGGCAAGTTTGAATGTAGCAATATTAAAGTCAAAAATACATAAATACAAAAGCTCTTTTTTAAAATATTTTTTTGCAGGTGGTTTGTGCGCACTTGTGAATTGGTTTGTATTTTATGTTTTTAACACAAAAGGCTGTATGGATTATTTATCTTCTGGCATAATTGCTTTTTTGGTATCAAACAGTTTAAATTTTGTGTTATGTAAATTGATTTTTAAATCAAGAGGAATTAAAAAGCGAATTGAATTTGTCCTTGTTACTTTAGCCAGCGTTATTGCATTAGTTATTGATTTATGTACAATGATTATTTTTATTGATTTTTTAAATATATTGCCTTTGATTGCAAAAATTTTGGGCACAGGCTTTGCTTTTATTTTTAATTATGTGTTCAGGCAATTTTATATATTTAGCAGGGTATGAATTGAATTTTCTCATTTGTATAAATAAAATTATAAAATAATAAATATATAACTAAATAAACAAAAACGCTTAAAATGGATGCTAGGCACGTGTTTTCAATTGTTTTGTAAAATTCTTCAAATAATTACCAAACGTTTCTTTTAAGGGTAATGTATATTTTAAAAATCCGCAAAAAGCCAGAAAAGAAATTAAAAAAAATCGAAGATACAAAAGTTGCTTTTTTAGAACCGGTTATTAACAAGGGTTTAAACGCGTGCGTTGACAAAATAGCTCGAATGACTCCGAATAATTTTAATTGCGGTTTAGATATAAAAATTATAAAAAACTAATATTAATTCGTACAAATAACTTAATAAAACAAAGTTTATTTGTTAAGCAGTTAAGTGACAACAGGGTAAATATTGTTGATTCTCTCGATTTACTAATAAAATCATTATTAAATTAATTTAACACTACATTGTTAGTTATCTTTTTTGCACAACTGGACTATACCAAAATAATCAAAGTATCTGTACAAATCAAACCGGTCGTTAAATTACATAGAAGATATTTAATAAATAATTCATTAATAATTGTAATACAATATAATTTTTTAGAAAATAATAAAATTCATAAATTAATTTTAATTATCTTAAGGCTATTGTACAAGGCTTATTTTTTCCAAATAAATAACAGACACAACATGAACCAATCTTGTACCGAAACCGTTAGAAAGAATTGCTACTTGCTTAGCTATAATGCTCTCCTATTTTTTTAAGGAACATACTTCCCTAAAATTAATGGGCATTTTTTCTCTAGAATAATTATAGCTAAGTAGCATATGTATAATATTATAGATGATAATATGAATATTGAAAAAATTTTTAAAAATACATCATCTAGTAAATTAATATAATTTGGTATTTTCGTCAAATTAATAAAAAATAAAATAAACCAATGAAAAAATATTATAAATAATGTATTTTTTGAAATTTTATCAATAAAATTATTTTTTTCTTTAAATAAATTTGAAAATAATATTACTAAAAAACTCCCGGTTATACCTGCAATATACATTAATATCAATGATGGATTTTCATTATTTACAGGCACTAACGGTCTACCTAACTTCAATAAACCATTATAATGTAAAACGAGATTCATTATGTATAAACCTAGTATTGTAATCGTTGATAATAAGAATTTATTTTTTATTAAATTAAATTTTATATTTTTTTCTTTTATAAAAATACCCAATGCAAAATATGGTAGGGCTAAAATCGCGCAACTTATACAAAAAAGTATTAAAATATTATAATGTATTAAAATTTTAGAAATTATTATGGCTAATAATGATGTAATTAATAAATTAATTTTATTAATCTTAATAAAATTAAATAATAAACGAATCATAATCATTGACATTATAAACCAACAAGGAATACAAACATCGATATAAAAAGAGTTATCTGATGCATTAGCAAAGATTATCCCATATATGCATTTTAATAATGACTCAAAAAACGGTGCATTATAGCACATAACTAAATTACAAAGTTTTAATGGTAAATATAAAAGTTGATATAATAAGTATGGGATTAATAATCCCCATAATATTTTCGAAAAATTCTCCTTTTGACTCTTTTGCTTATATAAATAACCTGCAATTATAAAAAATAATGGCATATGAAATAAATATATATAAAGACTTAAATGACAATTTACCGATAATAAATGACCAAAAATCACTAAGAATATACCAAAAAATTTGGCATAATCTACCCATAATATATTTTGAACAGTATTAATTTTGCTATCCATGTATTTCCCCTATAGCCAAGAAAACAGCTTTTACCAATATTCCAATTTCCCATAGCAAGATTCTGTATTTAATATAATAATTTTTCTTATATTTTCTATGTTTATAAATCATTTCACCAAGGGATTGTGAGTAGCAGCTATTGACAGTTACGGCCAAAACTCATCATTTTAGTCTTCACTCTAGTTTATACTTTATCAATAACTAAATTGTACTAAAATAATTAAATTATCGCAACACCTAAAAAACGGTCTAAACGTTAGCTATATTAAGAAAAAACAACCTATCCGTACAGTCCGAAAAAAGTCCATTTCGGCAGTTTGATTTTTGCGGGTTATCATAATTTTCCGACCTGAAAACGCCCTCACAGAGCGACCTAAGCCAAAATAATCAAAGTATCCGTACAAATCAATCTGGTCGTTAAATTACAGTTGGAATACAGGGCTGGATTGCATGTCATAGCGATGTAAAATTAAAAGGGATTGTAAAAGGGCTTGGAGTTTATGAAATTGGCGCAATAGAAAATACTCCGCATTTGAGTAGGGCTTATGAAATGGGTAAAAATTTGTAAAAGAAGTTGATTGTGTTTTACGGGGCATATTACGATGAAGGGGAAAAGTAACATTTTAAAAAATGCAGTCTTAAATGAAATTATGAACTACTTGCCTATCCCAATTGACATCTTTTTTAATAATTTTAGCAGGAGTTCCTGCTATTACTGTATTTTCTTCTGAATATGCCTTATTAACAAGCGAACAAGTTCCAATGATTGAATTAGATGGTATTTTTGTTCCTTTTAAAACTACAACTTTTGCTCCTATCCAAACATGATCGCCTACTAATATATCTTGAGGAATGTTTTTTACCTGTCGTGTGTTTTTATTGTATATTGTATGACCGTCATTAGGTCTAAAAGTAATATCATAGCTTAACATACAATCTTTTCCTAATATTACCTTTGTATTTTCTGAAGCTACAAGAAAAAAATTTGCATTTTTTATTGTAGTGTATTCACCAATCTCGACAACATTATTGCGTCCAACTGCAATTGTAGTGTTTTCATGCACATTAAATGAATGTATTTTTATTAAACTATTATCTCTGCAGGAAATATGGCAATTTTTCAAGACCATAAATGGTTCATAAATCTCTACCCTAGAATTTTTACCACATATATCAACTGTTAAATTTTTTATTTTAGGGTTTTTTATAATTGTGCCATCTTGTTTTATTAAAACAAAATTTTTTCGGCTTTTCCTTTGCGTGAAATAATACTCAATCTGTTTTCTCAAAATTGGCCAAAGGGAACACTTGTTGAGTGAAATTATTTTAATTTTTTTGAAATAATTATGTAAATTCCTTTTTACAATATTGGGTTTTTCCAAGCATATCAATATATAATCAATGTCTTGCTTATATATTTCCGACATCCGAATTACTTTGTAACCAAAATCTTCTTTGATTGAATTATTTAACTCATATTTTTTATCTACAACTCCAACTATATTTAAATCCGAAAGGTTGTGGTTATTATATGCATTGCTAAAAAATTTTCCGGTTCCATATACCAGAATACGCTTATTCTTTAATTTTTTCTTTAATGTATTTATTCTTTTGGTTAATATGTCGTCAGTCACAAGAAACTTCATCCTAATAAAAAGAATTGATTTTTCTATTTTAGTTATTTTATTGCATTATTTTATCATGAATTCTGGTATTTACATAAAAAATTGCAGATTTGTACTAATGGAATTTATGGAAATGCGCTTGAATAATTTTCAAATAGTTATTTATTGTATTTAGCTGGTAGCAAAATTTTCTAAAATATAATTGAAAATGGGACAAATAAAGGAAATATTGTAGTATAAATAAAAATTTAACAAGCATACAAATAAACGCAAGGTTTTGATTGTTTTAGTAAAAAAATATGTTGTAATTGTAAAATAGTAAAAAAAATTTACAAGTTTTATAGAAGTATAGAATATATGAGTCCAAGTATTGGGTAAATATGAAAATTACAAACAATATAGCAACAAGACAGATTTTAAAAGGCTACGATGCTGCTCCTCTTAAAGCGCTCCACATATCATCATATTGGACCAAGATTGGCGATGAATTGGAAAATATTGCAAACAAGGAAAATTTTGAACTCGAGAAATCTGATTTTAATGAAACGCACAACCAAGATAGTAAAGCTATAGTAAATAATAATGGTAATACACGATTAATTTATCAGCAAAACGCTCATATAGGTGAAATGTTTAGACCTATGATAGAAAAGCAATATCGTATGCCGGTTGATTTTTTTAATATGTTTGATTTTCGAAGGGCTTTATTCAAGGCGGAAATTTCTTTCTTGATAAGAAACAAACAGGCGAAAAATGGATGTTAATAGGGTCATCTGAATCAATGTTTTCGCTGCCTATGAAGTCAATATCGAAACTATATGGCGTAAAAGAAGAAAATATATTTTTAATAGATCAACAGGATTATCATCTGGATTTATCAATTAGGCCTATTGGATACCTGTATGTACTTATTAATGAGCCGCAACCAACTTCGAAAAACAAAAAAGCTAATAATGCACATAATTTCCAACTTTTAGCGTATAAAAAAGCATTGCAACAATTGAAAAATGCAGGCTTTCATCCTATTTCTATTAAAGGAGTTTATGGTTATGGTGTTAATTTTATTAATGCCGTAGTAAATAAGTACCAAGATGGTTCAATAACATATATTACAAATTCATCAAAATGTGATGATAAAAATTTATCAAAATATCAAGATTTATTTGAAAAAGAATTAAAAAGTAAATTGCAGAATGTAAAAAAACTAGACCCCAGCGCACCAACTTTGAGAAATATTTATTTTATTCGGGGCGAAAATTACGGCAAAACCAATGAAGTTATGGAAAACTTAATAGAAGGTGCCGGAGGTGTTCATTGTATGTGCTTAGAAGAACCTGTTTTGATATTTGGGTTTAAGTTGTTATAGCTTTTGGAGACTCTGCCGAGAAAAAAGACTAAATGTCTTTTTTCGAGAGGGCAAAAGCGAAGCGGTTGTAATTTTTCTTGCAGTTTGACTTGTTTTCACAGTTAGTTTGATTTTAACATGTGCCCCAGGTTGGAAATGAACCAAAAATGTTCAAGAATATATGTAATGAATTAATAATTCATCTATGCCATTGTGAGTATAAACTATTTCACACAATAATTCAAGTCTATTTAAAAAATTGTCCGTAACAGGACAAGAAAAATTATAACAATTTGTCCTACAAACAAACTATATTGTACTAAATGGCTCATACATCGTTATGATTTTTTATCAAAATTTATTATATATAGATAATTATTATTTTACAATTGTTATGAGGTGAAATATGGCAAAAAAAGTTCAATCTGTAGAACCTAATATTGCAGATTTAGCAAATGGTTGGTTAAAATCATATGGTTTAGATTATAAATTAGAACAAGAAGCTTTAAATACGGAAATTGATAAAGCCTTAAACAATTACTTTTCTAAAAGTGGCGGTAAAGGTGGAAATAGACCTGATACAAAATTATTATTAAGAGATAAAAATCAGAAAGACTATCCTATTTTAATTGAATACAAAGGTTATAAAGACAAGCTAGAAAAATTAGATCTCAATGGTTTTATTGCAAACAGGAATGATAAAAATGAATTAAATTTTAAGAATATTAAAGAATATGCTGTTAATGGTGCTGTTCATTATGCAAATGCTATTTTACAGTACACTAATTATACAGATATTATTGCTATTGGAATAACAGGATACAAAGACGAGAATGAAAAGCTTGTGCACGAAATTGGGGTTTATTATGTGTCAAAAGCTAATTTTGGAATGGGGCAAAAAGTAGATAATTATACAGATCTTTCATTCCTATCAAAAAAGAATTTCAATGATTTTATCGAAAAAATCAATTTATTAACATTAACACCAGAAGAATTAGAAAAACGTAAAGCTATTAAAGAAGCTGAAATTGACAAAAGTCTTATAAAATTGAATAATGATATATACAAAGAAGAAAAGGGACTAGGCGAAAGCGACAGGGTATATTTGGTTGCAGCTTCTATTATAGCTACATTAGGAATTCCAAATAAAGTTGCGCCTCTAGATAAAGATGAATTAAAATCCTTAAATGAAGATGGCAATCGCGATGGCGATATTATTTTAAGAAAAATTAGTGCTTTTTTGAGCAACAAAGATATACCTAAAGATAAACAGGAGCTAATTAAAAGAACACTACAGAATACTTTAACAACAGAAAACATAAATAAAGTAGAAAATGGAGAAACTCAAGTTAAAAGAGTTTTTACAAAAATTGTAGATGATTTAGGTTCATATTATAAGATAGGTTTAACAACAGATTTTACAGGTAAACTGTTTAATGAAATGTATAGTTGGCTAGGATTTTCCGAAGATAAACTAAATGATGTTGTTTTAACACCTTCATATGTAGCAAAATTATTGGTAAAACTTGCTAGAGTCAACAAAGACTCATATGTTTGGGATTTTGCAACAGGTTCTGCAGGGCTTTTGGTTGCAGCAATGAATGAAATGCTCAACGATGCTAAAGAGAAAATTAAATCTCCTAATGAACTTTTAGAAAAAGAATTAAAAATTAAAACAGAACAACTTTTAGGGCTTGAGGTACTACCAAGTATATATATGCTTGCTGTATTAAATATGATTTTAATGGGCGATGGAAGTACAAATATATTAAATAAAGATTCTTTAAAAAGTTTTGATGGCAAATATGGATTTGGAAAAGTCACAGAAAAATTTCCAGCAACAGCATTTGTCTTAAATCCACCATATTCTGCTGCTGGAAATGGAATGATTTTTGTAAAAAAAGCTTTAAGTATGATGAATAAAGGATATGCTGCAATCATTATTCAAAATTCAGCTGGTACAGGTAAGGCAACAGAAATAAATAAAGAAATTTTAAAAAATAATACATTATTAGCAAGTATAAAAATGCCAAATGATTTATTTGTTGGTAAATCAAGTGTTCAAACATACATTTATGTATTTAAAGTCGCAGAAGCTCATGAAAAAGATAATGTAGTTAAATTTATTAATTTTACAGAAGATGGATACACAAGAACAAATAGAAAAAAAGCTAGCATAAATCTAAAAGATACAAATCATGCAAAAGAAAGATATCAGGAACTTGTAGAATTAATTAAATTTGGGAAGAAAAAACTATGTTATTTATCAGAAAAGGATTATTACGAAGGTTCTATTGACCCTCAAAATGGGGCAGATTGGAATCAATCAGCTCCAATTGATACAACCCCTATTGAAGAAGATTTTAAAAATACTGTAAAAGATTATTTAGCTTGGAAAGTTTCTCAACTTTTGCGAGGCAAAAATGGATAGTAAAAAATTATTTAAAATTTCGGAACTATTTGATGTATATGGAACTAAATCTTTGGATGAGGGCTATCTTGATTTTGAAACAGAAGGTATAAATTTTGTAGGAAGAGTAAACGAAAATAATGGAGTAAAGGGAAAAATTAAATATCAAAAATTCCCACCTAATGAATCTAATACAATTACAGCAACAGTTATTGGAAATTATAAATATGTAAAATATCAAGAAGAACCTTATTATTGTTCTCAAAACATTAATAAACTAATTCCAAAATTTAAAATTACACCGAAAGTTGCATTATATTTTATTACATGCATAAAAAAATTTGTTTCTCAATACAATGGGCAGCAAGGGGGATATAAAATCGAACAATTAAAAAATTTTTCAATCTTATTACCTGTAAATAGAAATGAAGAACCCGACTTTTACTATATGGAACACTATATAAGCGAACTTGAAGAGGAACGAATAAACGAACTCGAAGAGGAACGAATAAGCGAACTCGAAGCTTACTTGAAAATAAATGGTTTTGATAATTATGAATTAACCCAGGAAGAATTATCTGCCATCGAAAATTTAAAAAACAAGAAAATTCAATTTGATGAATTTAATATAACTGGACAAGATGGCATTTTTAATGTAAAAAATACACATAGTATTTTACAAGAATGGATAATTCCAAATAGTGGTACTATTCCTTATGTGACAGCTGGAGTTGGAAATAATTCAATAACGACAAATATTAATGCACCACAAGAATGGATTGAAGAAGGCAACTCAATAATGATTGGAGGCAAAACTCTTGTTATTACATATCAAGAAAATGACTATGTTTCAAATGATAGTCATAATTTAGCATTATATTTAAAAGATGAAAGATATAAAACTGAGAATATACATTTATTTTTAGTGTCTGCTCTATATAAAAGTTTAAAACCAAAATATGAATGGGGCAACTCCATCTCAAAAACAAAAATTCAAAAAGATAAGATTAAATTGCCAATTGATGAAAATAAAAATATTGACTACAAATTTATGGAAACATATATTAGTGGGGTTAAAAAACTGTCCATAAGAAATGTGGTTGATTGGAAAGATAAAATCATCAAAATTACTAAAGATATATGTAATAAGTAATTTTGTTATTTTTTAATTCCTCGCACAACTGGACTATACCAAAATAATCAAACTATCCGTACAGTCCGAAAAAAGTCCATTTCGGCAGTTTGATTTTTGCGGGTTATCGTAATTTTCCGACCCGAAAACGCCCTCGCAGAGCGACCTTAGCCAAAATAATCAAAGTATCCGTACAAGTCAAACTGGTCGTTTAATTACATTGAATAATTGGCATTCAACACGACAAAAATAATAACAGAAACACTTCCGATCAAAACGGTCTTTAAAATACAACTGTGCAAGTCCCTTGTGGACACAATTTGTCCGTTGTAATAAACAAAAAATTTGCCGCGTCTCGGAATCGAACCAAGGACACAGGGATTTTCAGTCCCTTGCTCTACCAACTGAGCTAACGCGGCAAACATATTTAATTTTCAAAATCCTCATCAGCTCAGTTGGTGAATTTTCTTATGTTCTTGTTTCGTTTCACTCAACAAGGGCTAACGCGGCAAAACCGATAGGAATATAATACCAATTCAAGATTTCAAGTCAAGATTTATTTAATTTTCCAACAAAACCTTGATTGCCTCGCCATTTTCGTGCATTTCAAGTGCACGTTTAGCATATTTCATTTGCATGGTTTTTGTAATTAATTTCTCAACATCAATCTGACCGGATGAAATCAGCTCCAACGCTTGCCTAAAATATTTAGGCGTATGGTGAAATACGCTAATTATATTTACTTCATCATAATGCAATCGGCGTGTATCAATATTAACACTTGTACCTGCAGAACAGCCGCCAAAAAGATGAACGGTACCGCCGCGCCTGACTAAAGCAAACATTCTTTCCCAAATTTCAGGCAAACCGACGCACTCAACTGCAACATCAAGCCCTCTGCCTTCTTCGGTCATGGTCATTATCATATCTTTTGGATCGGGGTACTTTTTAAGATCAATAACTTCATCTGCCAGTGCAAACTCTTTTGCCATTTTTAGCTTAAGCTGATTTCTACCCATAGCAATTACTTTTGCACCTTTTAATTTTGCAAGGCGGGCAAACATAAGACCTATCGGGCCAATACCAACTATTCCAACCGTATCGCCCTTTTGAATAGGCGTTCTTTCAATCCCATGAACAACGTTTGCCAAAGGCTCGCAAAAAACAGCACGCCTAAAAGGCACATCATCATGGATTATCAAAAGATTTTTTTTTACAATTCTTTTTGGAATCGTTATATATTGCGCATAAGCACCATTTAAAAGGTCAAGATTTTCGCACAAATTTTCTTCGCCGCGACGGCAGAAAAAACACTCTCCACATGGTGCAGAATTTGCCCAAACGACTCTGTCGCCGACTTTAAAGTTTTCAACGCCTTCGCCAAGTTGCACAATAGTACCTGCAAATTCATGCCCAAAACCCGAAGGAGTTTTTTTAATTAAAACGGGATGCCCCCTTCTTAGTGTTTTAACATCCGTACCACAGGTAAGCGCTGCTTCCACCTTAACCAAAACCTCGCCTTCTTCAGGCATTTTGACATTCACTTCTTCATAGCGAATATCTTTTGGGGCATAGTACATAACAGCTTTCATTTTCATATTTTTATATAAGCCTTAAAAATCTTTCCGCAAATATTATCTTCAATCGCTGACGGCAAATTGTCAAGAGTATAAATTGTGCTTACATCTTTAACATTTACTTTTTCTTCAGATAGCAACTTGTATGAAATTTTATAGTCCTCTGGCGAAGGCGAATAGCTTGGTATAACACTAATCTCTCGATAATACAAATCATTATTTCGATACCCGTCATCGTTTTCAACAGATGAAAATACAATAATTTTCCCGCCGTCTCTTACGTGCTCTAATGCAGTTGGAATAGCCTTTGAAGAACCCGAAGTCATAAAAATTGTGTCATAACTGTCTTTTTTATAAGTTATACCGAATTTTTTGGCAAATTCTTCTCTTTGAGTATTAATATCAAAGCCAAAAGTCTTAACTCCAAAAGCTTTAAGCGCTTCAGCCGTAATTAGACCAATCGAGCCTAAGCCTAATACAAGAGAGTTGGATTTTGAATTATCCTTATTAAGTTCATAACCTGCACGCCTAATTGCGCGCACAACACACGCCAATGGCTCAAGAAAAGCAATTTGAGCATAATCCATATCTTTTGGAACAGGGAAAACAGTGTATTTTAAGTGATTTTCGTCAACTTTAATAAATTCCGAAAACCCGCAAGGTGAAATATTTGAATTTTTAAATGTCTTGCACATTGAATAAGCGCCAATGCGGCAATAGTCACAGTTAAAACATGGGTAATGATGACCGAGTGCAACAATGTCGCCAACTTTAAAATCAGTATCAGAATTTATTTCAACAATTTTACCGACTACCTCATGCCCAAGTATAACTTTTGCTTCGTTTTC
>CALVET010000003.1 GCA_944326675.1 Candidatus Gastranaerophilales bacterium | reverse complement strand
ATCCTATATTTATTAAAAAGCTCTCAGCGAAATGGTTGAGAGTTTTTTGTTTGCTTTTTGTATTGTTGGGCAAGTATGCTCAACCTACTTTTCAGAGAGTAGTCACACCCCTAAAAGATAGGTTGTTATTTTATTAATAAAAATGACTTCATTATATAAAACCATATTGCATATAATCTATAAATTGTATTTATATATTTTTTCTAAGTTGTATTGATGGTTTATTAAAAATTATTATTTGGATCGTAAAATGGGCTTAATGGGTCCATTTTATTTAAAGAATCTATTGGGTCTAATACATCTTGTCCATATATTCCTTTTTGAGAGTTAGGAATAATTTCATCGGTCATTTTGGTGAAATCAGTTGTTTCTGGAATATTACTTTGTAAGCTATTTGTTATGTTTATTGAAGCTTTGTTATAGTCACCGAATGCGTCAAGTCCGGTGGAAATTAATTTATTCCCGTTTTCTATTGTTTTAGGTGTTGAAATTTCTTGTGCAGTTTCTTTGACAACTTTTGGTGCGATAGATGACATGTCAAATAGTCCGATTAGCTTTTTAACATTTGCCATAATACTTCTCCTTTTTTAACTCTATTTTATTATAAAGTTTTATTTTTTAAAATATTGCTATATTGTAACATTGTTTAATATTTTAGTTGCAGTATATGGTATTCAGTATGTAGTTTATTTCATTATTTGATTCAATATTGCTAATTATTCTTGTCATGCTTGTTATATCATTATAAATGTTATCTGTGTCATAATTTGAAATTTTATTTAATAATTGATTTTTTAAAGCATAATTTAATTTTCCATTTTTAAGGCAAGATTTATAATATAACTCTAAGGGAAAATCATTTGATATTTGCATTTTTAAAAAAGCAAATAAACATAAATCGGTTTTAATATTATGTTTTTTATCATCATGCAAGCCTTGTGGATAGTTATTTTCAATATAATCGTTTAATATTTCTTCTAATTCTTTGATTGCAATAAAGGATTTATCATTAGTTATCTGTGTTTCATTGCCAAACATTTGCGCTAATTTATTTTCTGCTTTTATGGCATCAATTTCCATTGGGTCTGTCGCATATAAATAATTTTCAATAATGTATTTATAAATACCGCCTGTTTTTTTTGCTAATTCAGTCCTTTGATTTATTGAATTAATGTATTCATCGCATTTTTCTTTTGTAATTAATGATTTAGATTGTAATACTTTGTTATTCCATAGAGCATTATTAAATTCAATTGATGTGGTTGGAAATTCATTTTTAATTTCATTTTTTTGTTCTTTGTATAGTTCTTTGTAAAATTCTACGCCATAATATTTGATTATAGCTAGTGATTGAACGAAATGCTCTATTTCATGTCTTATTATTTGAGCTAGTTTTTTAGTATCATAATTGTCATTTCTATGAATTAAAATATTTCCGCTGTAGTGATTAAAATAATCGCAATAAGTTTTTTTATTCGGTTTATCAAAAATTTCAATTTGGATGCAATCTTTGGGTAAACCCACGTTTTTTAAGATTATATTTTTAATTTTGTTTGCATTTTCAAATGGATCGCCGTTAAGTAAAGATATTTCTTGCATTAAACTGATGTCATTATTGTTTTTAGTAAATATTTGACTTTTACCTAAAAAAGCTAAATTTTCTTGTTGGTGAACAATTTTACCACTATAATTTTTGCAAATTATTGGATTGATAGCAGTAGTTTGCTTTTTTGTGCTATTAATATCTTTTTGATTAGAGTTGTTTATTGTATTATTTTTTATTATATCCATGTCTAAATAAAAACAAAAATTACATTTATATTGCCTTATAATTTGTTTAGCATTTTGATTACCAAAATGATAGACTTTCAGCTTATTTATTTGTTTTGTATTTAGAATAGAATGTTAAAATATAAAAAACTTGTAAATTACGTTATAAAGGAGGTTATCATGAAGTCAATTACAACTTTTGATTTGCAGTATGCGCACAGATTCTACGGCTTTAAAGGTGAAGCTCAATATCTCCATGGTCACACAGGAGTTTTGACAATTGAAGTGGAAGATAGTATTAATATGGGTGTTAATATGGTTTTTCCCTGTAATGAAATCAAAAAAACAGCATGGGAAGTATTAAAAAATTTCGATCATGCGACAATTTTAAGAGAAGATGACCCGCTTTTACCTGCTATTTTAGATGTTTACGATAAACAAGGGATTAAAAATGGTGCTCCTCAAAATACAATGAAAGGCGAAGCTTTTAAGACTGATTTAGCTACTGCTTATCCTGATTGTAGAATCGTTGTCACAAAAGAAACTATGACAGTTGAGGGTATGATAAAGATTGTTTATGAGCTTTTAAAAGATAAATTGAATATTTCAAAAATTACATTTACAAGTGGTGTTAATGCGGCAAGCGAGGAATATAAGGTTCATAAATCACTTGATCGCTGTCCTTTATGTGGAATTTCTTTGGGTTCAGATGGCGTATGCCCAAAATGTGGTTATAAGAAAAAATAAATTTATTTAGTTGAATTAAAAAGACAAGCCTTGGGCTTGTCTTTTTTTAATATTTTATGCTTTTTTCTTAAATTCTTCAGGGGCATCTTCTCTATCTTGATTCCATCTGTCCAGCCCCATTTGTTTTCTAACAAGCCCGATACCAACATGGACTCTCCATTCATCCATTTTAAGTTGAGCTGCAATAATTTTATGACACCCGATAGGCGGGAGAGGCAATAATGGTTCATATAGATTTTTAATAGCCATCATTTGATCGGGAGTAATTGCAAGTTTTCTTTTTGGGAATTGAACTTTTGGAAGCATCATTTTTTGTCTTACTAAATTAATTCCAAAAAACACTTTTTTAGGTTCTAAATCAATTGCTTGTGCAATAACTTCATGCGCATCCGGATTTGGAAGCGGAAGCATTTTTTTATACATTTCTTCAATTTGAGCCAGTTGTTCTTTATTAACCAATAGCGGTCTTTGTTTATTTGGTTTTTGCGGACGTTTTTGATTTGGTTTTGCTCCGGGTCTTTGTGGACGTCTTTGATTATAATTGCCGTTATCTCTTTTCTGGAAATTATTTCTTGGTTTAAAGCCGTTTTGATTGTTCTGAGGGCGGTTATTATATCTTCTTGAATAACCTTCAGGATTTCCTGTTCCTGCACTGTAACCTCGTGAATAATCTTGCACAACTCCGTTTTCGTCAGTTGGTGCGGGCATTGCCACAGTTCTTTCAGGATATAAACACTCAGGACAAATAACCCTCTTTGGGTTTTTGGTTTCAAATTCTTTGCCGCATTTAATGCACTTATTCGTATACATTAGGATAATCTTTCTATTGTATTATTATTCCCATCACTTAATGAAATTAACTTAACAGGCAATATTTTTCAAATACACTCTCACTACCAAAATATAATATTATTCTATAAAAAAATATTAATTAATACAAGTTTTTTATTTATTTTAATACAGATTTGATTTTTTTACAAAAATTGCTACAATTTATTATATGGCAAAAGATGGATTAATAAACTGTAAAAAATGCGGAACGCTCTTTTTTAAGAACTCAGGAAGAGAAGTTTGCGAAGAATGTTTTAAAAAAGAACTTGAATTAATAGATAACATAAGAGGATACATCACATCCTCCGGCAAACAAAAAGTTACGCTTGAAGAAATTTCCCAAGCTGTCGGTGTCCCTGTTGCAGAACTGGAAGATTTAGTTACAAGGGGAAGATTATTTACGGTTGTTCCAAAATTATCCATAAAATGCCGTTTTTGCGGAGTTGAATTAGAAGATGACGAAAAAACAGGTTTTACCTGCAAAAAATGTCTTATGAGATTTTCACCCAAAGTTAACGAATTAAAGAAAAAAGGGTTAAATGTAAATAAATATCAAGAAGAAGCGCGCAATCTAAACAGACGCCTCAGAGGCGGAATTAACAGCGCTTCAGATAATGACTCCCGTTACGGTTTTATTCAAAACTACGATTTGTAATTTAATTTTTATTTTTATCAGGTTTAACTATACTAAAAGATTTATTCTCGCTTATTTCAACACGAGCAGATTTTATTTTTTCTCTTGCCTCTTCGGGTATGCTTGATGTTGAAGCTAATCTGTCTACAAAAGCATTATTCAATTTAACCGCTTTTGGCAGCGCTCCTATTTCCTCTAAAACATCTTTAATTTGAGCAAAATCGTATGAAAAAGTTTTTTTATGATTATACGTTAAAACTTCCCCTGTATTAGCTTTAATATCTTCGCCGCCACGCTCAAAATATATTTTAAAAATAGAACGTAAATCTTGTATTTCAGATTGCATGGTGTTAATTGCAGATTGCAATCTTAAATATCTTTCAAAAAGATATTCCACATGGTCTATTTGAGATAATTGCCAGTTATATTTTTGATTATATAAAGCTTTTAATTTAGGATAACACTTTGCTAAAACAGAAGCATCTCCCATTGCTCTGTGGCGTTTTTTGTTATTTGCACCAAAAACAGTAGCCAACATATCAAGCCCGCAAGACTCATACTGGGGATATACTTCCTTAAACATCATTTGGGTATCTATATAATTGTTTTCAATGGGTTTATTATATAGTCTTTTTGAAGTTCGATTTAAAAAAGAAAAATCAAAAATCGCGTTATGGGCAACTATCGGGTAATCTCCGATAAATTCAAATATCTTAGGGAAAATTTCTTCTTCAGAAGGGGCGTCAGCTAAATCTTCCTCAGAAATCCCATGGACTGCTTGAGAAGATTTTCTGATATGCTGATGAGGATTAACAAGGGTCTCAAACTTTTCTTTGACCCTGCCATTAACAAGCTTTACTCCTGCAAATTCAATTATTCTTTCTCTTGTATAATCAAGCCCCGTTGTTTCAACATCTATTACAATTTCAACTTCTTTTGGTTTTACTACTCTCGGCATATTGAATTTTCCCTTCAAGAAAATACTAACATAAAACTACTTATTTATAAATTTATTTATTTTTTCAACATTTTCATTTATTTTTTCAATTTTTAAATTCACATCCGTTTGTTTTGATTTAATATTTTGCATTTTTTTATTTATATCAAATTCTAAATTAGAAAATTCATCTCCTGCCTGTTTGATTTTGTCGCTTTTTATATCAGACACTTGTTCAAGCATACTTTGCATTTTAGATGGTTTGATACCTTTAATATATTTTTCCAAACTTTCAACAAATTCAACAATGCTTACTGCTTCTTGTGCAACGTCATTAATTCTTATGGTATCACCGGTTAAAATCCCGACATCGCAAGACCCATCCGGAGGCATAAGTTCAATTGATTTCGAACCGCCAAGCCCGTAAAATTCTACTCTTGCAACTGTTCCGTTTGGAATTTTCATGTTCTTTTCAGTTACAATTATTTGAACATTAATGTGCTTGCCTTCCGATTTTAAATAACGCACATAACCTATATTCATTCCCATAAGCCGAACGGGCGAGCCTTTTGTAATACCGTCAATATCTTTAAATTGAATAGTATAAACATTAGGTTCAACGAAAATTTTGGAATATGTAAAAATTGCGATACTAAAAACTACAAATAAAATTACACTCCAAACAAATATTTCAATTAATATCGGCCTTCTCATGGGTTATTGAGCAATTGCTCCTTTATTTGCCTGAGAAACATTTCTTTGATATTTAGATAAATATCCCCTTGGAACTTCATTTTGATAAGGTTTAAAGTTTTGTTTTCTTCTTTCTAATTCTTCATCACTAACACAAAGATTAATTGTTCTTTTGTTAATGTCAATTTCAATTTTATCACCGTTTTCAATTAAACCGATAACTCCGCCTTGACTTGCTTCGGGACATATATGACCAATGCAGAGCCCTCTTGTTCCTCCTGAAAATCTGCCGTCTGTAATAAGGGCACATTTTTTACCTAAACCTTTGCCGACTAAAAGTGATGTTGGAGCAAGCATTTCTCTCATGCCCGGACCTCCTTTTGGTCCTTCGTAGCGTATTACAACTACATCCCCTGCAACAACTTCATCATCCACAATAGCTTTCATTGCGTCTTCTTCGTGGTTGTATACTTTTGCAGTTCCTCTAAATTCAAATACATCCTTATCAACACCCGAAATTTTAACAACTGCGCCATCAGGAGCTAAATTACCATGTAAAATAGCTAAACCGGGATTAGAGGTTATAGGGTCATTAAAAGGTTTAACGACATTATTATCAACCCAAGCATTTTTAGCTATTTCAGAAACCTTTATACCCATTAAATTTTTAGTATCTTTCATTTCAGGGCAATTACCCCAAATTGTTTTAAATACTCCTGAAATTCCGCCCGCATTATCTAAATCCGTCATAGTCAAAGTGCTTGAAGGATCAAGTTTAATAATCTGAGGAATTTTATAGCTCAACTCTTCAAAATCATCTAATGACAATGGAATATCTGCACTTTGTGCTATTGCCAATAAATGCAATATTGAATTAGTAGAACCACCTAAAGCTAAATCAACAATAATTGCATTTCTTATTGAATCTATTGTTACTATATCTCTCGGTAAAACATTATTTTTAATTAATTCGCAAATTGCCAAACCTGATTCAAAAGCAAGACGTCTTTTCTTTGATGAAACAGCAGCCGCTGTAGCACAGCCTGTAAGGCTCATTCCCATAACTTCAGTCAAACAAGCAAGGGTATTTGCCGTATATAAACCTTGGCATGAGCCGATTGTAGGACAAGCATAATGCTCCATTTCACATAATTTTTCTAATGAAATATCGCCTATTCTATATCTTCCGACTGCTTCAGATGAACCTCTGATAAATGTTAGAGTTTCGCCTTTGCAATGACCTTCTAAAGATGGACCCGCCGTAACAATAATTGAAGGAATGTTTAATCTTAAGGCTGCAATAAGCATTCCCGGGGTAATTTTATCACAGTTTGTTAAAAGAACTAAACCATCCAATTGATGAGCACTTGCAACAGTTTCAACACAATCAGCTATTAAATCACGGCTCGGCAGAGAATATCTCATGCCGCAATGACCCATTGCAATTCCGTCACAAACGGCAGGAACACCGAAAATAAAAGCCTGCCCGCCGCCTGAATGAATACCTTTTTCAATTTGACGCTCTAAATCGCGCATGCCGGCATGCCCTGGAACTAAATCTGAAAATGAGCTTGCAATACCGATAAACGGTTTTTTCATGCTATCATCCGCTACGCCTCCCGCATATAATAAGGCTCTGTGGGGTGCGTGTTCAACTCCTGTTTTTAAAATATCGCTTCTCATTTTCAAATCCTTCAAATTATTATATATTACACTTAATTAAAACATTTTTTTAAATATTCAG
This sequence comes from Candidatus Gastranaerophilales bacterium, assembly GCA_944326675.1. Taxonomy (GTDB): domain Bacteria; phylum Cyanobacteriota; class Vampirovibrionia; order Gastranaerophilales; family Gastranaerophilaceae; genus RUG14156. Next base: position 3,401 of record CALVET010000003.1, on the reverse strand, counting down.
CAACATTGTTTAATATAATATAGTAATTTTATATGTAGAAAACTAAATTACTTTTGCTATAATAGTACTATTGGAAAAAAGGATGTTCTTATGAGTTTAAAACAAATGTTAAAAAGATTATCAATTTTTATATTCGTATTTGTACTATTTTGCATTACAAATACACAAAATCCCGCTATGGCGATTACTCCGCAAAGCTTATATGATAAGGCTTGGAGATTGATTTATACAAAATATGTTGATGATACACAAAATCAACAAAATTGGGAACGCTGGCGCCACAAATATGATAATGTAATTAAAGATGAAGAAGACGCTTATGTTGCAATAGGCACAATGGTGGACAGTCTTGGAGATGTATATACAAAATTTTTAACTCCAAAAGAATATAAAGAAGAATCTGAAAGCATTGAAGGTTCTCTAAAAGGTATAGGTGTTCAAATCGGAGTTAGAGACGGTAAACTGTTGATTATTGCGCCGCTAGAAGACACCCCCGGAGAAAAAGCAGGACTTTTAAGTGAAGATGAAATCCTTGAAATTAACGGTGAATCAACAAAAGGTATCACTGTTGAAGCTGCTGCAGATAAAATCAGAGGTCCTGAAGGTACAAGCGTTAAACTTTTAATAAAAAGAAAAGGTATAGCAAACAAACTATACACTATCCAAAGAGCTAATATAGAATTAAAATCAGTTTCAACCAAAGCTCCAAAAATAGGTAAAGTTGATGATAATTTAGGTTATATCCGTTTAAGCTCATTTATTTCAAGAAATGCAGCTTCCGAATTTCAAAATGCGCTAAATCAATTAAAAGATAAAGACGGTATTATTATAGACCTTCGTTCTAACCCCGGAGGATTATTAACAAATGCCATTTATATAGCCGATATGCTTTTAAGCAACAAAACAATAGTTTCAACAGTAGATAGAGACGGCTACAAAGAAACGCAAAACTCTCTATCTCAAGTTTCAACAAATCAACCTATTGTAGTTTTAATCAATGGCGGTTCTGCTTCTGCTTCAGAAATTTTATCAGGAGCTTTAAAAGATAATAAAAGAGCAATTATTGTGGGCAAAAAATCTTTTGGTAAAGGTTTAGTTCAAGAAATCAATAAATTGCCCGACGGCTCAGCACTTCATATCACAATTCAAAAATATTTGACACCAAACGGTACAGATATTCATAAAAAAGGAATAACTCCTGATTATGTTGTAGATATTAAAGAAGCAGATATTAAAGCAAACAAAGACCCGCAATTAGCAAAAGCTTGCGAAATTTTGCAGCAGCAAGTTGGTAAAGCGACAACTGCAAAGGCTGATTAGCCTTTCAGTTGAGCCAATATAACTCTATCGATATTTGCTAAATCTTTAATGATTTTAATATTACAAAAATCTTTTTCAAGCATTTTATAAACTAAATCGCCTTGATTAATTCCAAGTTCAAAAGCCACAATGCCCTCTTTTTTAAGGTATTGTGGCGCTTTATTAATTATTTTTTGATAAAATTCCACCCCTTCATCATCAGATGTAAAAAGGGCTAATTCAGGGTCGAATAAAACTTCTTTTTGAAGGTTTATTTTTTCTGATTGCGGAATATAAGGAGGATTTGAAATTATTAAATCAAATTTTTCACAATCTCTTATTTTTGAAAATAAATCAGATTTTCTCAATATTATTTTTCTTACTAAATCCAATTTATTAACATTTTCTAATGCCGTCATTATAGCTTCGGAGCTTATATCTACAGCTAAAATTTCAATTTCTTTGTTTTTTAATTTTTTGGCCAGAGCGCAACTAATACAACCGGAACCTACGCCAATATCTAAAATATCCAGTTTTTCTTTTTTATCTTTTATAAGTTCATAAGCGGAATTTACAAGAATTTCCGTTTCATCTCTCGGGATTAAGACATTTTTATCTACAATATATTTTTCACCCATGAAATATGCAAAACCAACAATTTGCTGAATTGGAGCTCTTGAAGATACTCTTTTTTTAGCAAGTTTAATCAATTCATCTTCATTGTCCAATTCATCCTTTAATATAATTTCTTCAAGGGGAATTGAGTTAATTGAGGTTATTAAATATTTTGCTTCTTGCTCAAATTCTTCAATATTTCCGTTTTTTAAAATTTCTTTTATTTTTTGATATGTTTTATTCATATTTTTCTAAAATTTCCATTATCCAATTGCGAACATCAAGCCTTGAAGCATTTTGTGTATCTTTTTTTTCGATGTTGTGTGCTTTAGTTATTTTATCATAATAAAAAAGCTGTTTTTTAGTGGGTTTTAATTTTGACATTTTATATTCTTGAGCTTTTTTTCTTTGAATTTTCATTAGTTCTTTTTGTTTATCAAGATAAGGCTTTATTAATTCTTTTTGCTTTTGTTCAAAAGTGCAAAATTCAAAAAACTTTTTAAGGTCATTATAAAATCTGTCATCATTTAAATAATCTTTCACAAATTCAAAATGAGGATTTTCGATATCAAGATAATATTTTTCATCTTCAAGAAATTTATCAATTAAATCATCAGTTGAAAGATTTGGAAATTTTTTAAAATAGGCTTTTAGAGTGCCTAAAAGTTGAGATTTTTGTCGAGGTGTCAAATATAAAAAAACAATAGCTTTAATATTTTGCATTAAAATAAATCTTTTATGTTAATATCTTTTTTTGTTTTTTGAAAGGCAAGAAATTTTGCTTTTATCGGATTATCCATGGAAGAATTTTCGCAAAATTTATTGTAGGCTTTTTGCGCTTCTTTTTCCATTTGTTTTTCTTTAATGTTTCTTACATTGTCTTTCATAGCTAAATTATACCATTGTTTTTAATTGCGATATATCCTCTCATATATATAAAGTATTTTTCATTAAAAAAATTGCTACCCCAAACGAGCGAGCTATAGTTCACTGGGTGAACTTAGTGAGCGAAGTTTGGGGCAGTGGTGTGCGCAGTGCGTATGCGGCAAGCGTGGAGCTTGGCGCAAAGCACGGAGTCCGTACCGAATTAACGAGCGAGCTATAGTTCACTGGGTGAACTTAGTGAGCGAAGTTTGGGGCGTAGGTGTGCGCAGTGCGTATGCGGCAAGCGTGGAGCTTGGCGCAAAGCACGGAGTCCGTACCGAATTAACGAGCGAACTTGAATGCGTAAGCCGTGTGTGAAAACAAAAGCAAGTGTTGAACTTGCTTTTGTTGTAACCTTTCGAAACCGCCGTAGGATAATTGAGGCTGTTTGGCGACTTTAGCCAAACAGAGCCGAAATACCCACAGGCGGAAGAATGCGTGAGCCGTGTGTAAAAAAGACAAGCGTTGAGCTTGGCTTTTTTACCTTACGATTGCGACGTAGGATATTGAGGCTGTTTGGCGACTTTAGCCAAACAGAGCCGAAATACCCACAGGAGCGATAG
>CALVET010000002.1 GCA_944326675.1 Candidatus Gastranaerophilales bacterium | reverse complement strand
ATTTTTTACAAGTACAGCTTTTTTCATCCTTATATTCATCAGCCCCGCAAGTTAACTTACAGGATAAACAAAAATTACTTGTGCACAAATTACAATTTTCACCAAACTTACTGCACTCACTTGTTATATCTGATACAGAACCGCCCCCAAAAACACTAGATGAAAACTTCTTAGTAATTAACGGCGTAAAAGCAGCAGTAATACAAGAAATTACAACTAAACTTATCAAAAGTTCCAATAAAGAAAAACCGCGAAAGCTAAATTGCCTTTTAAGGGTTAACAAATATCTGGTAAACATAAAATTTTCCTATTATTTTTAATCTATACGCTATATTATATAGTGTTTAGATTATAAATCAAGTATTTTTTTAGTGTTTACATTATGTCAAGATGGGTAATTATGTTCTATGCTTAGTTGTGTTAATTATAGTTATTGGTGCAATATGGATGAAATTTTATACAAAAAAGTTTTGGGCGAGAACATAAGAAAAATAAGAAAAAGAACAGGCCTTACACAAGATTTGTTCTCTGAAAAAATCGGAATAGAACCATCAAGCTTAAGCAACATAGAAAACGGCAAAAGTTTCCCGTCGGCTCTTACAATCATCCAAATCCAAAAAAAATTTAACATTGTGCCTAACGAAATTTTAAACACAGACTCAATTAATTTTGAAGACATTAATATCATCAACAAACAAATTCAAGATAAAATCAAAGCCATGGACGAAAAGAAAAAAAGAACTCTATGGAAAATAATGAAAGTTTTAGAATTTTAAATTCATTCATCAGCTTCAATTTGTTTTAGTGCATCTAATCCAACCAAATTTTCCAAAATTGCTCTTGAAGTTAAATATTCATCTTGCGCTCTTTGAGCGTTTGTTTTAGCTGTTCTATAATATACATCAGCTATAACCAATTCTTCTTTTGATTTATTTTGAGATAACTTATATATTTCTTCTCGTTTTTTTAAATTTTCTTCAGTCATATTTGCAAGCTGCTGTTTTGTTTTGTAATCAATATATAAATCCAACAATTTTTTTTGAAGACCGTCAATTTTTCTGATTAATAAAACCATATCAGCGTCAGAAACTTTTGAAAAACGATAGTTAACTTCTTTGTCATCTTTCGTAAAAGCGTTAATCAATCCGCCCCCGATTAAAGCTCCTGTTGCAACAAAAGGATCGGCAGATAAACTTGCACCGGCCAGAGAAGAAATGTTTGCAAGGGGTTTAATGATTTTTTTTATTGTCGATTCATTAGGTTTATCTTCATCAGGATTAGAAAGCTTATAGATAGTATATTTCATTGTTTCAGAGCGTTCCATGGTGGCTGCCCATAAAATAGACAAATCAGAATTAATCTTATTTGAATCCATATCAAGTTCAACAGCAACATCAGACGCAAGTCTTTTAAGACTCAAATCTGCGTAATTTGCTCCTGCAGTATTAGCTGTTTTTGCTTCAATTTCGGGATTATCATTTTCGACTTTTATTTCGTCATCTGTTTTATCAACATCTTGAACAAATTGAGCTTTTTGTGTTTTTAATTCTTTTTTAATATCTTTATTTGACTCAACTTTATCGGTGTTAGACATCCTGCCTTCCAAAGGTCTTGGAAGATTTATTTCATCAAGAGTTAAAGCAAATGAAGCCTGAGTTAAAAAAAGACAAAACAATAATATTTTTTTTATCATTTTTTAACCTCTTTAGAATTATCTATGACGTTAAGCGTTTTCTTTTCGTAATTTAAATCGTTTTTATTAACATTTTGAAAAGTCAAATCAAATTGCGCAACGTTTAAATCTTCTACAGTTTTTTTACCTGCGAGGCGAGTTAGCGCAAGTTGATATTTTTTTACTTCCTGCTTTAATTTATATTCTTCAACAAGCTCTTCTTCCCATTGAGATGAAGCAATTGCAATATCGAGAGAATTTTTATTTTCTAAAGCTTCAGAATAATTTTTATTATGCAAAAGAAGCTGTTCTCTGCATTTTTTGAGTTTAGTTAACGCCCCTTTATATTTAAAATAATCAACTATAATTTCATCTTGCAAATCTTCAATTAAAGAAGCAAGCTCAATTGCTTCTGTATCAGTTATGGATGGATTTCTTAATTTTTCATTATTTTCTTTATTAATTAAATTTGTAGCCAATCTACCCGCTGCATAAGCCCCTGATTGAATACCATAATTCATGCCCAAAAATGAGGGTAAAAGAGCAGCTCCTGAAATAATCGCACTCATGGATTTAGCTAACATGGATGAATGTATTCTTCGCTGTTCTGCCGGAATTGCAAGCTTTTTTAAACAAAAACCAATCATGGGATTATTTGAAACAGTAGCATTCCAAAGATTTTCAATATCTTCTAAATCTGCTTTTTGTTGTTCATTAATCTGATTTTGAGCACTTAGGGTATCATCTATAAATAATGACCCTTTCAGCGTTTCAACTTGTTCTTTATATTCAATATCAAAATCTTTTACTTTATCAAGCTCAATAACTTCCTGCGCAACCACACAAGGAAAAAGAGTTAAATAAATTAAAAAAGCTGATACAAACTTCCTCACCATAATAAAATATTACCATATAAAATTTATTATGATAATTTTGTATAAAATATTTATTTAAAATTCAACTTCTTGCAAGTCAATTTTTTTGTACGATAATAAAAAATGTAGTATTAACTAATACATATTAGAAGGAGAAACTATATGACAAAAGTTGCAATTAACGGTTTCGGTAGAATCGGAAGAAACACTCTACGTGCAGCTATCAGAGAAGGCATTTATGAAAAAATTG
>CALVET010000001.1 GCA_944326675.1 Candidatus Gastranaerophilales bacterium | reverse complement strand
CTTGTGATGACCCTAAAGAACAAGATGTTATTATGCTTCCTACTCCGGGGTATGCTTCATATACTCAAATGGTTAAAATCGCAAAAGGTAGAGCATACGGAATTAAATTAACAAAAGAAAATAATTACCAACCTAATTTGGATGAAGTTTTAGAACAATATATAAAAGAAGGAAATGACCCCAAAAAGATTAAAGCAATAGTTATAAATTATCCGAATAATCCTTTAGGTTGTACTTGTGAATTTAGTTATTTACAACATTGTGTTGATTTTTGTAATAAACACGGCATTCTTTTGATTTCCGATAATGCATATTGTGAAATGTATTATGATGAAGAATATAAACCTCATTCGGCTCTTGAATGTAAAGGTGCAAAAGATTGTTGTATTGAAATGTATAGTTTTTCAAAATCTTACGCAATGACAGGCTGGCGTTTAGGCTGGGCTTGCGGTAATGAGCTTGCAGTCAGTATGTTAGCAAGAATTAAATCAACGGTTGATACAGGCATTTTTAAAGTTCTTCAATATGTTGGCACAGATTTACTAGAAAGCAAAGAAGGACAAGAATATATAGATAACCAAAACATTAAATTTAAAAATAAAATTCAAAAATTTGTTGATGGTTTGAATTCTCTTGGTTATAAAATTGCAATGCCTAAAGCAACATTTTATTTGTGGCTTGAAATTCCTGAAAGATTTAAAGATTGCGAGGAATTTGCTTCTGAAATGTTAGAAAAATCAGGAATTGTTTTAGTTCCGGGTACTGCTTTTGATAAAGATGCAAAAAAATATGTCAGAATATCTGTTGTAGATTCTGATGAAAAACTTGCTGAAGTTATAAGACGTATGAGAGAAGACGGATTTCAATTTGAAAAATAAATAACTTTAGATTTTTTTCAAAAAAGCGGTTAAAATTGTAATCATGAAGAAAATTTTTATAGCATTATTTGTATTTTTAAACTTATATTTAACTGCAATGGCTGATGTTATGCCGTATTATGTTAATTCGCTTAGAAGATACGGTATTGGCTATACTTTGGTTAAAAGCCCTCTTGTGATGAGAAGGGAAGCAAAAGTTGAAGGCGAAGTTTTAGAAGTTTTAAATTTTGACTACAAGCAAGAAGAAACATTTTGCGAAAAAAATAAAGACAGATGTCAAATAGATGAAGTTTTTGCGGCATATTCAAAATCTAAAAACTTAGCTTTTATGACAACATTGGATGAAACGCAAGGCTGGAGCTTGGTTTGTTTTAATCAAAACGAAAGACCCGTTTGCGGTTGGGTTGAAGAAGAAAATAATAAATTTTATAATTGGTCTGATTTTTTTGGTATTTTCGGTAAAAAATACGGATTATATTTGTTTAAAGATTTGCAAAAACCTGATAAAGTCTTATATTCAGCCCCTACAAAACAGACAAATTCAATAGGCTCTCTTGAAATGCCAAAAATGATTACTCCTTGGCTTATTCGAGGAAATTGGCTTTTAGTTAAGGTTTTGGATTTTCAAAATCAAGCAAAAACAGGCTGGATAAACTTTAGAGGCAATGACGGAAAATTAAAACTTTTCGTTAAATTTTAGTAGGATTTGAAGAAAAAATCTTTTTGTGTTATCTTATTTCTGACAATAAATAAGGATTGACAATGGCAACTAAAGTTTTTTATTTAATACAAATTTTATCAGCAATTTTGAGTGTATTTTTAATTTTATTGCATTCACCAAAAGGCGATGGTATGGCTTCAATTGGTGCAGCAAGTCAATTATTCGCTTCTCAAAAATCAACAGAAAAAGGTTTGAATAAAGTTACATATTTCTTTGTTGGTGTTTTTGTTTTATCAACTTTTGTATTGGGCTTTATTCTAAAATAAAAGTAAGGAAAATATATGTTAAAAGTTGGAATTGTAGGTCTTCCAAACGTTGGAAAATCAACCCTGTTTAATGCATTAACAAGTGCTAAGAATGCTCAAAGTGCAAATTATCCTTTTTGTACAATCGAGCCTAATGTTGGGGTTGTAAGTGTACCTGATGAAAGATTATATAAATTAAAAGAATTAGTTCATACAGATACTGTTATTCCTACTGCAATTGAATTTGTTGATATTGCAGGTCTTGTGAAAGGTGCAAGTAAAGGCGAAGGTTTAGGAAACCAATTTTTACATAATATCAGAGAAGTTGACGCTATTGTGCAGGTTGTAAGATGTTTTGATGATGTTAATACAATCCATGTAAACGGCAAAGTTGATCCTATTGATGATATTGAAACAATAAATATGGAGCTTGCGCTTGCTGATTTAGCTACTTTGGAAAATATTTCAAAACGTATTGCAAAACAAGTTAAAGGGCAAGATAAGGAAGCCCTAATTCAAGATAGTGTTATTAAAAAATGTATGCCTTATTTAGAAAAAGGTAAATTTATCGATTCATCAGACTTTACGCCTGATGAAAAAAGAGCGCTTCATTTTTGTCATCTTTTAATGGCAAAACCTGTTATATATTGCGCTAATGTTTCTGAAATGGATTTAAAAGACGGAAACGAATATACAAAGAAAGTTCAAGAATTTGCCGGTTCTGATGCTCAAGTAGTTCTAATTTGCGCTAATTTGGAAGAAGAACTTGTTGATTTTGGCGAAGAAGAAGCTAAAAAATATTTATCAGAATTAGGAATTGAAAATTCCGGTATTGAGCGAATGATTAAATCCGCTTATGATATTTTAAATTTAAGAACATACATTACAGCAGGCGAAAAAGAAGTTCGTGCTTGGACAATTACAAAAGGAACAAAAGCTCCTGCGGCAGCCGGCGTTATTCATAGTGATTTTGAAAAAGGCTTTATCAAGGCAGAAGTTGTTTCTTATGATGATTTTGTTGAGGCGGGCTCTTGGGCTAACGCCAGAGAAAAAGGTACAGCTCGTCTTGAAGGCAAAGATTATGTTGTTCAAGATGGCGATGTAATGCTATTTAGATTTAATAATTAATTATAAATTTCTGTAATATTGAGCAGAATATCTTTGTCTTGGGGTTATGTTCGTGTTTTGAGTGCGCTGAATATTCGGATATCTGTTATAAGCATTTGGATAGCGTATATTTCTTGTGGGGCTTTGATTATAAATTCTTTGTCTTCTTATGGCGTTATTTCTTTGATTTAAAAGCTGTTGTTGTACGCCTAAATATTGAGGATATTGGTATTGACCAAATTCAGCCTCTTGAGCTTGCGAGGTTTGATAAAAAAATATTGATAGAATAATTAAAATAAATAATTTCATACTCTAATTTTAACATTTTTTGGGGCTTTAAAAACATTTGTATAAATGAATAAAAAAAATTAGGCAATTTTTTTAAAGAAAAAAACTTTATATAAATGAGAGGATGAATAAATGAGAGAAGAATATTACAATTCTTACGATTTAAGCGTAAGAGATAGGTTTTTGCAAATTAGAAGATTTTTATTTAGCGCTGTAATTTTACTAAGCGTGTTGAGCTTGGGATATTTTTTATTCTGGCTTGGTGCTATTTCAGATGAAATATTTTATGAATATGGCAAGGTTGTATTTGAGCCTTTGGCAAGTTTTTTAAATTTAGGCGATACTTCGACTAATATTTATTTAAATACGAGTTTAATGCTAGTGGGCGCTATTGTTCCTATTTCGATTTTTCAATATTTTCTTGATAAAACAGAAGAAACTATGATAAATCAATATAAAACGAGCGAAGAAAAAAGAAGAAGAAAAGAAGTTTTAGAAGAACAAAAAAGCTATATGGCTCGTTTTGATTCAATTCGAACATATTCAATTTGTTTATCTATTGATTATGAGGGTATAAAAAATCCGATTTCAAAAGATGTCAAAACTCATATAAATAATGCGGTGTATGATAAGATTTCTCAAATTTTACAAAATATCGAGCAAAATTCTAAAGTATCAAAAAGCGATGTTTTGATATTTACATCTCATAATTTTTATAATTACGATAATGTTTATGATGTTTTATTGGATACTTTATCTAAAATTAAATCGGGTATTGAGCAAAAATATAGTTGCAAATTTATTCCAAGTATTACAACTGATGCATTTTCAAGCAGTTTGAATGATACAAGTATCAGGAAACAACATTTTGAAATTCAAAGTTTTAATTTCAAAAATAGAGCATTATCAACTGCAACATTTTCAAATAAATATAAACATTTAAAACATAATAAATATGCAGGTATCCCGATTGGCGAATATGCTTATTTTACGGACGATAAAATGGGTACTTATGAATTAAATGTTGTCTATAAAAATTTGGCAAAAGCAATTAGTT